>NZ_VUMH01000002.1:300000-420922 GCF_009696265.1 Desulfovibrio porci | reverse complement strand
AACGACTTTTTTTCGTTTCGCGAACATTTTTTTCGCTGCGGTCAAAAGTTGTTGTTCAGTCGCGGGAAGTGGAAGATATCCAGACGCCCTCTCCCTGTCAACGCCTTTTTGTAAAATTTTCCTCACTTCGTTGTCACATCCGCCCAAAAGCTACGAATGGCGCTGGCTGGCGGGCCGGAGCCCTAATCCAGGTTCACCACCAGGGTCGCCCCTGCACGCAGGCTTTTCTCATCCACATTATTCCAGCGCTTGAGATCGTCCACGCTGACATTGTGTTTGCGCGCGATATTCCAGAGGCTGTCTTTGGCCTGCACCGTATAGGTGGCTTTGCGCCCGGCCTTGCCCACGCGGCCGCTGGAGCCTCCGGCGGACGGCGCGGCGGCCACCGCCGCGCCCGGAATGCGCAGGATGCAGCCTGCGCGCACCTTGTTGGGATTGTCGATCTGATTGCAGTCCTGCAAATCCTTGAGGCTCACATTGTATTTGCGGGCCACGGCATAGAGGGTTTCGTCGGGCTGGAGCTTGTGACTGCCGCCGGCGGCCACCGCCGTTTCCCGTGCCGGGGCGCGGCTGTCGCCGGGTTTCAGACGCTCTTTTTTGCCCTGCCGCGTCTCTCTGGCAGTTCTGGACTCTTTGGGATCAAGCGCGGCCACGGCTGTGGCCGACATATTCACCGAGCGCGGCACCAGCACCATCTCCCCGGCGCTCAACCGGTCATTGCCGGGGTTGGCCGCTTTCAGCCGGGCCACGGGCACATTGCTGCGGCGGCTGATCTTGTCCCAGGAGTCCGCCGAGGTGGCCACCTTGGCCGGACGCCAGTCCGCATAGGCATTGGCCTGGGGCGAACGCAGAAAGGCCGTGGCCTCCCGCTCGTAACGCGCGGGCACATAGACGAAGGTCGTGCGCTCCGTGGAGGTGATGGGCCGTTTGTGGTGCTGATTATAAGCGCGGAACTCCTCCCAGCTCAGGCGGCAGGCGCTGGAAAAGGCCATCAGATCCGTGCCGGGCCGGGCCGTGAAGCGCAGCACGCCGGGGGCCTTGTCCGGCTGGATGGGCTCAAAGCCCAGTTGGGGCAGATTGCGCATGATCTTGGCCACGGCCAGGAAGCGGGGCACGTACTGTTTGGTTTCTTCCCGCAGTTGGGCCTTGTCGTCCAGCTTGTGGTTGCGGGCCTTGACCTCGAAGAAATCGCGGCCGCCGGTGCCCTGTTTGGCGCGGCTCATCTTGCCTTCACCGGCGTTGTAGGCCGCGATGGCCGTGGGCCAGTCGCCGAAGTCGCCGTAAAGCTTCTGAAGATAGTCGGCGGCGGCTTCCGTGGCCTTGTAAGGGTCCAGGCGCTCATCCATCCACCAGTCCTGGTTCAGGCCGTACTTCATGCCGGTGTAAGGCATGAACTGCCAGGCCCCGGCGGCGCCCGCCGGAGATTTGGCGTCGGCTTTGTAGCCGCTCTCCACAATGGCAAGGTAAGCCAGTTCGTCGGGCATGCCGCGCGAACGGAAGACTTTGCGGGCGTAAGCCAGATATTGCTCCGAGCGCTTGGAAAACACGCTCATGGTATTGCGGCCTTTGCGCAGAAAATATTTATATTGGCGGGCCACGTCCGGCATGGCTTCGTCGGGCACGTTCTTGTCGATCTGCCCGGTGGATTTGAGGGCCGCCAGTTCGGTCCGGGTCAGGGGCGAAGCGCTTTCGTCGTCCGGCAGCACAAAGGACGGGGTGGAGACCTCCGGCCCTTTTCCCTGGCGCGTGGCGCAGCCGCCCGCCAACAGCAGACAGAGCGCCGCGGCCAGCAGCCAGCAGGTTCCCGCCGCGCGAAAACGCAGTTTACAGTTTGCCATATATTCACTCCCGTTGCCGCCCGGCTTGCCTTCAGCCGGGAAGATGCGTACACAGGCCGGAACGCGCCGCGTCCGCGGCGTCCGACTCCAACTCTGACCGCCCGTCAGCGGCCATCAACATGTTCCGCCGGAGACGCCCATGAATGATCACTCCGACGACGCCCCGCTGTTGCCGGGGCTGAAACCCGTGCTGGAGCTGCTTGCCTCCGAGCCCCAGCGGGTGGACCTCGTCCTCTGCAAAAAGGGCCTGCGCGGCCCCGAAGCGCGCGAAGTGCAGAACCTCTGCCGCCGGAACGGCGTGCGCTTCAGCCTGGTGGAAGCGGCGGCTCTTGACCGCCTGTGCCGCGGCGCGCGTCAGGGGCGCGACGCCGTCGCCCACCAGGGGGTGGTGGCCCGCCTGGCCGTCACCGGCTTTTGCGGGCTGGAAGAATTGCTGGCCGCCGTGGCCGACGCGCCCCTGCCGCTGCTGCTGGCCCTGGACCAAGTGCAGGACCCCGGCAATGTGGGCACGCTCTGCCGCACGCTCTACGCCCTGGGCGGAGCGGGCCTGCTGCTGCCCCGGCACAACAGCGCCTATCTGGGACCTGGCGCCCGGCGCGCCGCCGCCGGAGCCTTGGAACATCTGCCCGTGGCCCAGGTGACCAATCTGGCCCGCGCCCTGGACAGCGCCGACGAAGCTGGCCTGACCATTTACGGCGCGGGCGGGGCCGAAGGCCCCAACAGCCTGGACGCCTTTACGGACCGGATGCGCCTGCCCGCCGTGCTGGTGCTCGGCAATGAGGACAAGGGCCTCCGCCCCGGCGTGGCCAAGCGTTGCGCGCATATGCTGCGCATTCCCCTGGCCCGCTCTTTTGATTCCCTGAATGTGGCTCAGGCCGGGGCCGTGCTGCTGGGCCTGGCCGCCGCGCATTCTCGCGGCCCTGTAGTGTAGTTCGGAAGAAATGCAAAGAACTATAGAGCTGGGGAGAAATTAGCTTGAAGCGTCTTTTTTTGGACCAATGCGAAGGATTATAAACAATAAAAAGGAGGACTGTACAGTGTCCTCCTTTTTATTTTATTCAATATAAAGTGTATATTGTTTTTAAATTTTATCTAGACATTATTTATAAGTATAATTTTACTTTTACCAAACGGCAATAAAGTGTCCGGCAACGGCGTTGTAGAGCAATTGAACTTTACAATTGCTCCGGCAGTTGGAAAGCAGACGCCCGCCATGAAGGCGTAAGCGTAATTTATTTGAGCTGTTAAGCGCCGAAGCGGATGTCTTCAAACGTTACGAATGTGCATTCTTGACGTTAATCCGCTCTAGACGCCGCCGGAACATCTGGAGGAAGCATGAGAATCAGACTCGCACGGCCTGAAGACAGCGCGGCCCTGCTGCGAATATACGCGCAGTATATCCACAGCCCCGTCACCTTTGAGTACGCCCTGCCCACGGAGCCGGAGTTCGCCGCACGCATCGGGCGGATATCAGAGACATATCCGTATCTGGTCTGCGAAGAGAATGGAGGGATATCCGGCTATGCCTATGCGCACAGGCAGGCGGAACGGGAAGCCTATCAATGGAACGCGGAATTGTCCGTCTATCTTGACGCCGCCGCGTCGCGGGGCAGGGGCACACGGCTGTACCGCATGCTGCTGGACATTCTGCCCCTGCAGGGCGTCAGAAGCGCCTACGCCCTGGTCACGCTGCCCAATGCCGCCAGCGAGCGCCTGCACGCCTCGCTGGGATTCCGGACCATGGGTGTCCAGAGCGAGGCGGGCTTCAAGGCCGGCGCGTGGCACGACGTGGCCTGGTTTGTGAAGGACATCGCCCCGCACGACGCCGCCCCCCGGCCCCTGTTGCCTGTCAGCCGGCTGGACGCTGACGTCTTGCGGCGGATTCTGGACACACGCGGGTAGCGTGTTTTTGCGGGGCGCGAAGAGCGCCGTCCGGCCCGGCGCTCAGCGCACGTAGGTGGGGATGTTGATGAAAACGTCGCGGGTAAAGGTGATCATCCGCTCCATGAGCCAGGGCAGAGCCAGCAGCAGGGCGATGAACATGCAGACCACCTTGGGGATGAAGGTCAGGGTCATCTCCTGAATCTGGGTGGCCGCCTGGATCACGCTGACCACCACGCCCACGCCCAGGCCCACGCCCAGCATGGGCAGGGCCATCATCAGACAGAGTTCAATGGCCTGGCGGCCGAAACCGATGACGAAATCCGGAGACATGGCGGCCCTCCTCGGGGCGGAAGTTACAGAAGAAAGCTGTTGACCAGCGAACCCACCAGCAGATTCCAGCCGTCCACCATGACGAAAAGCAGCAGCTTGAAAGGCATGGAGACCATCATGGGCGGCAGCATCATCATGCCCATGGCCAGCAGGACGCTGGATACGACCATATCCAGCACCAGAAAGGGAATGTAGATCAGAAAGCCGATGGTGAAGGCCGTCTTCAGTTCGCTGATCACGTAGGCCGCGGCCAGCAGCATGGTGGGCACTTCTTCCTTGTTCTTGGGCAGTTCCATCTGGGTGATGGCATAGAAGACCGAGAGGTCCTTCTCGCGGGTGTGCTTGAACATGAACGTCCGCAACGGAGCCTGGGCCCGGTCCAGAGCCACTTTGTAGTCGATCTGCTCGCTGAGGTAGGGTTGCAGGGCCTGGTCGTTGATCTGCCTGCCCACCGGCAGCATGATGACCACCGTCATGAAAATGGCGAGGCTGGCGAGGATCTGGGTGGGCGGCAGCTGTTGCACGCCCATGGCCTGACGCAGGAAGCTGAAGACAATGATGATGCGGGTGAAGCTGGTGACCGTGAGCATGATGGCCGGGGCCACGGAGAGCACGGTGAGCAGAAAGAGGATCTCCAGCAGCACCGAAACCTTCGCCGGTTCCGGCGCGCCGCCGGACAGCGTAAGCGACATGCTGGGCAGGCTGAGATCCTGCGCCGCGAACGCCAGCTCAGGCAGAAGGATCAGCAGGCTTGCCGCCAGCAGGCCCGCCGCGCCGGGCTTCCTCCATAATTTCGTGAAAATCTGCGTCATGCGGCTCATGATGGGCGTCTTCCTCCGTCAGAAGGGTGATCTGCTGGTCCGTAACCCCCAGCAGCAACCTTCTATTCAAGAAGCGTACCACCATAAGTCCTTTGCGCGGTCCCAGCGGCATCTGGGCCTCCATGACCAGCGCGCCGCGCGGCAGGGCCCCCGGGCGCGGCAGAAAATTGAATCGTCCGTAACGCCGCACCAGCCAGACCGCCAGCCAGAGCAGGGCCAGGAACAGAAAAAGAATGCCCACGGCCTGCATATAGCCGCCCCAGCTGAAAGAGGACTGGCCGAGCGTGGAGACGTGCCCGGCCGGAGCGGATGCGGCGGCCTGCGCGGCAAGGTCCGCGCCCCGGTCAACCGCGTGTTCCACGGCCTGGCCCATGATATGCCCGGCCTGTTCCAGACCGCGCAGCACATGCTCCCCGGCGAGGCGGACCGCGTCTTCCAACCCCGGCGTGCCGCCCCCGGATGGAGGCGGAACCGCCGCCGCGCCGTCCACCAGGCCGCGTACAGCCTGGCCCGAAAGGCCAGGGTCCGCTGCCGCGGCGGCCGAGGCGTACCGGCTAGCCAAGCTGCTTCACCCGTTCAATGGGGCTGATGATGTCGGTCAGACGCACGCCGAACTTCTCGTTGATGACCACGGCCTCGCCGCGCGCCACCAGTTTGCCGTTGACATAGACTTCCAGCGGTTCGCCGGCCAGTTTGTTCAGTTCCACCACCGACCCCTGGCCCAGCTGAAGCAGTTCATTAATGAGCAGGCGGGTACGGCCCAACTCCGCCGAAACGTCCAGCGGAATATCCAGAATGAAGTCCAGCTCACGCTTGAGCTTGTTGTCCTTGGGCTGGCGGGACATTTCAGTCATGTCCCTGAAATGGGCGTCCGTCGGGGTCTGGCCGAAGCCGCCCGCGCCCGCTCCGCCGAATGTGGAGGGCCCGCTTTTGTCCTCCTCGTCGTCGGCCAGGGCCTCGGCCCATTGCGCGGCCAGGGCCTCTTCGTCCACGGGCGAATGCTCGCCGCCGGCCCCGGCGTCAGCCGCGGCGGCCTCCGGCGCGCCGGCATCCCCGCCGGACGGGCTGTCTTCTTCTCCCTCAAGCTGTGCCGCCCACTGCGCGGCCAAGGCTTCCTGATCGTCCTGCGACATGACGCACCTCGTTGAAAACGCTGCTGCCGGAGCGCGCGCCCCGGTCCCGCCGAACTATTGACGTTGACACGCCTTGCGCGGGATTATTCCACTACAAAATCCGTAAAATAGACCCGGATCACGCGTTGCGCGCCCAGAATCTGATTGAGCCGCGCCGCCACTTCGGCCTTGAGCAGCACTTTGCCGTCGGGCGTGGAAATATCCGCATAGCTCTTGCCCGCCAGCAACATGATGACGGCGTCACGGATACGCGCGTTCTGGGCCTTGAGCTCTTCGGAAACGTCGGCGTTGACCTCCACTTCCATGCCCAGCTTGAGATAGCGCCGCCCGCCGGGGTCCGACAGATTGACCGTGATGGGCGGCAACGGCAGAACCTGACCGGCGCTGCGGGGCAGGTCGCTCTGGCGTTCGATGCGCGCCGCGCCGGGCGCGTTCCCACCCGCGCCGGAAACCGGAGCCGCCGGAACCGCGGGCTGGCCCGCGCTCGCGTTGGCGGGCGCGCCGGGCGCACTGGGCGCGGCAGGCGCGGGGGCTTCATTTTTGGCCGGAGCAGACGCGTGGGACGCGCTGCCCGGCGTGCGCAAAAACAGCCACCAGTACGCGCCGAGGCCCGCGCCGCTGAGAGTCATCAGCAGGATCGCCAAAAGAATGACGAGGCGCTTGATCCTGGATTTCTTTTTGGGTTTTTCGGCCTGCCCTTCCGGCAATGCCGTGGCTTCCCTGGTATCCTTGGCTGCCATACGCTCGAACTCCGAGAGATTGAAGGCCGGCCCCGCTACTCACGGCCGGGCCGATCTGAAAATATGCAGTCTTTATGCCAAGGCCTCAGACCTTGGGCGGACGCGGCCCGAAAATATCCGTGCCGATACGCACCATGGTGGCCCCTTCGGCCACAGCCGCCGCGAAATCCCCGCTCATGCCCATGGAAAGCTCCGGCAGGGGCAGGCCCAGACGGTCGCGCAATTCCTCGCGCAGAGCGGACAGACGCGCGAAATGGGGCCGCGCCGCCTCGCCCGCGTCAAAAACCGGCGGCAGACACATCAGGCCACGCAGTTCCAGATGCGGGCACTTCTCCAGTATATGATCGGCTAAAGAGGGCAGATCTTCAGCCATAAGACCGGATTTTTGCGGCTCGGCGGCCACGTTGACTTCCATGAGCACCGGCTGCCGGGCTTCCAGCACGGCCAGACGCCGCTCCAGGCCGTCGGCCAGCTTGTGCGAATCCAGGGTGTGGATCAGAGCGAAGGCCCCGGCCACCTGGGCGGCCTTGCGGCTCTGGACATGGCCGATCATATGCCAGCGCAGATTCCGGCAGGCGGATTCGCCCGCCAGGTCCTCGCGTTTCTGTAAGGCCTCCTGCACGTAGTTCTCACCAAAATCCAGCTGCCCGGCGCGGGCCACCTCGGCCACATCAACGGCCGGATGCAGCTTGGACACCGCGATCAGGGTCACGTCTTCCCGCTTGCGGCCCGCTGCCGCGCAGGCCGCATCCAGCCGCTCCAGAACGCGGGCATAACGCTCCCGCAGGGCTTCTTCCGTCGTCATCTCTGCTACTCCGCCATAAGGCCCAGGTCGCGCAGAAAGCCCGGATCTTCCGTCCAGTGCTCCCGCACCTTGACCCAGAGTTCCAGATGCACCTTGCCGCCCACCAGTTCCTGAATGTCCATGCGGGCCTCGCTGCCGATCTGCTTGATGGAGGCCCCCGCCCGCCCGATGACCATGGCCTTGTGCATGGGCCGGGCCACGTAAATCACGGCATGGATCACGGTCTGCCCGCGTGATTCGTCCTCTTCCCAGCTTTCCACGTCCACGGCCACGGCATAGGGCACTTCCTGGCGCAGATGCAGAAAGAGTTTTTCACGGATGATCTCGGCGGCCATGAAGCGCAGGGAGGCCGTGGAAATCTGGTCTTCCGGAAAGTGCGCCGGGCCCTCGGGCAGCTTGGAACGGATCAGGGCCTTCAGCTCCGGCAGGCCGTCCCTGCGCAGGGCCGAGGCCGGAAAAATGTCGGCCCTGGGCCACATTTCATGCAGCCGGGTGAGCAGGGGCAACATGCGGCTTTTGTCGCTGAACAGGTCCACCTTGTTGACCACGACGATCATGGGGCGCTCGTCGCTGGCCAGGGCTTCGGCCACCGGAGCCAGATCACGGTCCAGAAATTCCGGATGCCGGATGTAGAGGTGGGAGTCCAGAATGGGCATGATCACGTCGGCCTGGCCGAGGCTCTGCCAGACCGCCTGGATCATGGTCTTGCTCAGGCGGCCGCGCACCTGGGTCAGGCCCGGCGTGTCCATGAAGATGACCTGGGCCTCCTCGTCGGTGAGGATGCCCACGATCTGGTTGCGCGTGGTCTGCGGCTTGGGCGTGACGATGGTCACTTTCTGGCCCAGCAGGGCGTTCAGCAGGGTGGATTTTCCGGCATTGGGCGGGCCCATGAGCGCCACCCAGCCGCAATGGTAGGTCTGATCCGTCATATGTTCTCCCCGGCGACCGGCACGGGCCGCGCGGGGCCGCCGTTACTATCTGTCTGAAAAAAGCCGTCGCGCCGACGCGTTGCCCGACCGGCATGACATGAGGCGACCGCGGCGCGGACTGGCCCGCCGGGACGCCCCATATGCGTTTCCTCTCCCATATCCCACGGCCCGGGTCAAGGCCGGGGGCCGCTTCTCAGGCTCCGGCATGGACGGTGAAGCCGTTCTTGCCCCTCTTTTTGGTCTGGTACAGGGCGGCGTCGGCGTTTTTGTACAGGGCGGCGAAGTCCGTGCCGTCCTCCGGGGCCAGGGCGATGCCGATGCTGGCGGAAATGCTGAAATCCCCGGCATCGGACCTGAAGCTTTTGCGCAGGGCCGAACTCAGGGCGCGCGCTTTTTTCTCCACCCAGTCCCTGTCGGGCGCGAGCAGAAAGGCCGCAAATTCGTCGCCGCCGATGCGGCCCACAATATCTTTTTCCCTGAACTGCCTTTTCAGTTCAGCGGAGAACTCGCGCAGCACCATGTCGCCCACGGCATGCCCGAAATCGTCGTTGACCAGCTTGAAGTTGTCGACGTCCAGAATAAAGAAAGCGTAGCGGCAGTCTCCGGCCGCTCCGGAGGTCAGGGCTTCGCCGATGAGGTTTTCGGTGACCGTTTTGTTGTATAAACCGGTCAGCGGGTCCAGCCGGGCCTGCGCGGAAAGCAGGCTTTCCCGGCTTTTCTCCGCGTCGATATTCTGGCGGAAGGAGAAAATCCGCACGGAATTGTCCTCGGCCCAGAAAAACACGCGGGCCGTGATGCGCAGCCAGTAGTAACGCACGCCGTCTGTGGAAAGCATGACCTCGCAGACCAGGCTGTCCGTGCCACGGGCATAGGCCTGAAGCACCCTGTCCGGCAAAAAGGCGTCGAGATAGCGCTGCCGGTATTCGTCCTTGATCTGCTTTTCGGCCACACAACGCAGAAAACGGTCATAGGCGGCGTCGCCGGGCAGGCCGAGAGTTTCAAAATAGGCGCGGGTTTCCTCATTGCCCGCGCAATTGTGGGTCATGTCCATCTCGTAGATGTCTTCATACAGGCCCTTGGCGGCCTCCATGACCATCCGCTGGTACTGGTACATTTTCCAGTGCCGCTTTTCCGCGTCGATATTCTGGCGGTAGACGATCAGCCGCACGGACCGGTCCTGGGGCAGAACAAAGATGCGGGCCATGATCCGCAGCCAGTAATAGCTCTTGCCGTCCCCGGAGATCATGAAGTCGTAGCTCAGGCTCCGCACGCCCTTCTGATAGGCTTCCAGGACTTTTTCCGGAGAAAAGGCGTCCAGATAGCCCTGGCGGTCTTCCGTCCTGATCTGCGTGGCCGCGATATGCCGCAGGGCCTCGTCCACGGGCGTGTCGCCGGGAATGCCCAGGCGCTCGAAATAATGCCTGGTTTCCTCGCTGGCCGCCCGGTTGCGGGTGATGTCCAGCTCATAGATGTTTTCGTACAGGCCCTTGGTGGCCTCGGTAATCAGGCGCTGGTATTCCAGAATCCGCTCCATGTCTTTCTGCCGGAGCCGGGCGTTACGGCTCCGGCTGTACGCGATGAAAAAACCGATCAGCAGCGCCAGCCCGCAGCTCGCGCCCATAATGGAGACTTTGTAGGCTTTCAGAAAGTCGGCCCAGCTGATGACGTCCACGTAGCGCTCCAGCCACTTTTCGACCAGAGCCTCCTTGGTGCCGTTCACGGCCAGTTCCACGAGGGCGGCGTCCACCCGCTCCAGAAGCGCGCGGTTGCCGCCCCTGACGCCGATGCAGAGGTAATTGTTGGGCAGAACCACCGCCGCCTGGATATGTTCCGCGCCCAGTTGAACCAGTTCCCTGCGGCCCACGGAATACCGGGAAACGGCATAGTCGTTTTCACCCCGGATCACCGAAGCGAAAACATCGTGGTACGAATCGTACAGCGTGATTCCCCGCGCGAAACCATAGGGTTTGAGGATAGTGTCGTAACTGGCGCTGCCCCGCAGCACCGCGATACGCTTGCCGTGCAGGCCGCTCATGCCGTCCAGCGGCGCTGTGCCGAAGGCGATGAAGGGATCGTTGTGCAAGGGAACGGACAGTTCAAAGGCCGGCATGTTTTCCGGCACACGCTCCAGGCCGGTGAGCAGATCGGCCCGGCCGCTGAGAACGGCGTTGCGGGCGTCGTTCCAGGGCATCAGCCGCACGTCCGCATTCACGCCCATTTTGTCGGCCAGAGCGTAGATCAGCTCCACATCAAAGCCCGCAGGTTTCCCGTTGCCGTCAAAAAAGGAATAGGGCTGGTAGTCGTAATCCATGGCGACCACCAGCGTTTTTTCATAGATATTGCCGGGCGTGAAGGTCATCCGCGGCATGTTGCCGAAGCGCGGCGGAGAGGAAAAGAAAAGCGCCAGACATGCGGCCAGAAACACGACAAAACCCGCGGACCAGCCGTATTTTCCCAAGACCGCGTTGAATTTTTTCAAGGCAGTGGCCTTTGCCGCTACGGCGCGGTTATCCCGGAACCCGTTTCCCGCCGCGCTCGACGGCGGCGCGGTTACGAAGAAGAACAACCGCCCCTGCGGCGGAAATACTGTCTGATTTATATTTCCTAGCAGGTACGTCCGCTCTTGTCCACACGCGCCGTACGCTCTTGACGGCGCGCGGTCCAACGCATAATCTGCGCGGCATGTTTTCGCTGTTCACTTACATAGCTCTGATCGTGGGCGTCAATTACGCATTCGCCGTGACGCCGCTCGTCGAACTGCCCAACGGCGACCTCTGGCCGCCGGTTTCTCTCATCGTGGGCTTTGTTTTTGTGGTCCGCGACTTCGCCCAGCGCCGCGTGGGCCATCATATTCTCTGGGCCATGCTGGCGGGTTGCGTGGTGAGCTGGTATATGGCCTCGCCCCAGCTGGCCGTGGCCAGCGCGGCGGCCTTCGCCGTGGGCGAACTGGGCGACTGGGCGCTGTTCACCTTTACGCGCAAGCCCTTTTCCCAACGCATTCTGATCTCCAGCCTGCTGGGCGCGCCCTTGGACAGCCTGGTCTTTCTGCTGCTCATCGGCCTGGCCACGCCCTGGTCCATCGGTATCATGAGCCTTTCCAAGCTGGCCGGTTCCTTCCTGGTCTTTTTCCTGGTGCGCCGCCGCGAACGCCGCGAGGCCGCCGGCATGACGGCCCAGAACGTCTGACGACGCCGGAATTTCCACAATGAAAAAAGCCGCCCGAAGGCGGCTTTTTTCGTGTCCGACGGAAGGACTCACACCCCGGCGGCCAGGGCCGCCTCCTCGGGGTACAGGGATTCCACATGGGCCAGAAAAGCCGCATAGCGGTTTTCCAGCACAGCCCGCCGGGCCTCGCGCGCCAGGCGCAGAAAATAGGTCAGGTTGTGCAGGGAATTGAGCCGGAAAGAGAGCAGTTCCTTGCTCACATAGAGGTGGCGCAGATAGGCCCGTGAAAAGGTCCGGCAGGTGTAGCAGTCGCAGTCCGGGTCCAGGGGGCTGTCGTCCTCGGCGTATTCCTTCCGCTTGATGTTCACCTTGCCCAGCGATGTGTAGAGCGTGCCGTTGCGGGCGTTGCGCGTGGGCAGCACGCAGTCGAACATGTCCACGCCCGCATGGATGCCGTGGGCGATGTCCAGGGGCGTGCCCACGCCCATCAGGTAGCGCGGCTTGTCCGTCGGCAGCAACGGGGCCGTGTGGTAGAGCAGATCGTACATTTCGGCCTTGCCCTCGCCCACGGACAGACCGCCGATGGCGAAACCGTCACAATCCAGGGCGCAGATCTCTTCCACCGAACGGCGGCGCAGATCCTTGAAAAAGCCGCCCTGGGTGATGCCGAAAAGCAGATTGTGCCCCGCGCCCGACGGCCAGGCGGCGCGCGCCCGCGCGGCCCAGCGTGTGGTCAGGGCCAGGGAGCGCTCCGTATAGGCGTAGTCCGCGCCGTAAGGCACGCATTCGTCCAGCACCATCATGATGTCGGAATTAAGATTGCGCTGGATGGCAATGACCTTTTCCGGAGTGAACAAATGACGCGAGCCGTCCAGATGCGAACGGAACTCCACCCCTTCCTCGCGGATTTTGCGTAACGAACTCAGGCTGAAGACCTGAAAGCCGCCGCTGTCCGTGAGCACGGCCCCCGGCCAGGAGGCGAAGCCGTGCAGGCCGCCGTGGCGGGCCACCAGTTCGTCGCCGGGCCGCAGGTACAGGTGGTAGGTATTGCCCAGAATAATGGGCGCGCCGATGGCCGCCAGATCGTCCGGAGCAATGGCCTTGACCGAGCCCACCGTGCCCACGGGCATGAAGATGGGCGTGGGGATGACGCCGTGGGCCGTGCGCAGCAGCCCGGCGCGGGCCGCGCCGTCCGTGTGTTGTAATGTAAAAACAGGTTCAGACATGCCGCGCAGCCTATCCGCAAGCGCGCCGCGTGACAAGGCCCGCCCGGCAAGAGGGAGTGCTTTTCTCCACCTCCCGCCGCCCTCATGCCGCCGCACACTTTTTCTTGTGCCCAGGCGGCAGTGCTGCTATCTTTCATCTCTAGAATTTGTCTAGGCTCAGCCCTCATTACACCGCCGACCGCGAAAAGCTGACTTTTTCAGGCAGCAAAGCGCAAAGCAGAAACCGGCCTTGCGGCATGTCCGGGACATCTTCGCCCATTTTATACTCCCCGCCGCCGGGGAAAATGCAACATACCCGGGCAGCCTATTGGAGTCGGCCCTGAATTGGCGTTTTTTGAATCAGGCAGTCATTCTTTAACCAAGAGAAACCGGCATGAGCGAATTCAGCCAGATCGGCGACAAGATCCTGAACGAGACTCTGGCGCTTTTTCAAACGCGGGGCATCACGGTGAGCGAGACGCGCCCCGAAAGCGGCGAGTTGGTGGTTCAAAACGCCGAGGGCCAAACCGCGCTGATCAGCCTTATTCACTTGGTGGAGCATTATTACGAAACACGCGACGAAAATGCGGTCAATCATTTCGTGAACACCATCGTGGCCTCTCTGGCTTCCCATGATTCAATCGCGTGGAAAAGCGCCCGCGAGAGCATCTATTATTCCCTGCACCCCGCATTTACAAAATGTGATCCGCCTTTCGCCAGGGAGGTGACGGGCTACTGTTTGCGCCATTACATTCTGGATACGCCCGGCAGCAATATCTGGATCACGCAGGCCATGCTCGACGAGTGGGGCGTGAACGAGGATGAGGTTAACCGACGGGCCATGGAGAACGGCGACCGGCTGCTGGCGAAAACGGAACTGGAGATCGACAGAGTCGAGGGCTGCGCGCTGGGTTCTTTTCTTGTCAGCGACGCATCGCTCAAGGCGGCCCTGCTGCTGGCCCCATCCTTCAAAGCCTGGGCAAGCCCGCATTTCGGCTGGCCACTGTATGCCGTCATGCCCAACAAGAACCTGTGCAGCTTTTTTAAAAAGTCTGATTATCCGGCGCTCAAAGATTTTATCAGCCGTTTTGTGGCCACGTATTACAAGGATTTACGGCCTGTTTCGCCCGAACTGCTGGAGTTCGGCGATCAGGGCGTGAACGGCGTGTGCTCATGGATGGAGAGAAACGGCTATCTCATAACATTTGATGAGTAAAGACATTTTGCCAGACGAACCGGTTTCAGCATGACCAGAACAAAGCCTATTGCCGGAAACCCGCTTTCACGGCCCGCGACCGGCGTCGCTGTTTTACGGAGCATCTATGAGCGCTTATACCGTCACGCCGTCACGTTGCCATATTGATCTCGCCGCCCTGCGGCGCAATTTCTCCCGTCTGGGCGATCCCGCCTCCATCATGCCGGTCATCAAATCCGACGCCTACGGCCACGGCCTGTTGCCCGTGGCCCGCGCCCTGGATCAGGCCGGAGCCCGGCGCTTCGCCGTGGGCACGGTGAGCGAGGGCGCGGCCCTGCGCGAGGCCGGGCTGGGCCAGGGCATCGTGCCGCTGTTGGGGGCCGTCAGCCCGGAAGACTGGCAGGCCGCCGTGGCCCTGGACCTGACCCCCCTGCTGGCGGACTTTGAGGATATTGAAAAAGCGGCGGCCTGCTGTCCGGCGGACCGCCCCCTGCGCGTGGCCGTCAAGTGCGAAACCGGCATGAGCCGCCTGGGCTTTTCCGCCGAGGATCTGCCCGCGCTTCTGGAAAGTCTGCGCCGCTTTCCCCGGATTACGCCCGTGCTGGCGCTTTCGCACCTCTCCTGCGCCGATATGCCGGAAGAGGACGCCTATACCCAGGCCCAGATCGAACACTTCGCCGCCATGTGCGCCGTCCTGCGCGAGGCTTTTCCCGGCATCGCGCGCTCGCTGGGCAATTCCCCGGCGGCCCTGGGCCTGCCCGCAACCCGCTACGAGGCCTGCCGCCCCGGCCTGGCCCTGTACGGCGGCAATTCCTTTGCCAACACCGCCAGGGAAGCTCTGGGCGCGGACCTGGAATGGGTCATGAGCGTCAGCGCTCCGGTCCTGCGGGTTCGGCGGCTCAGGGCCGGGCAGAGCGTTTCCTACGGGCGCAGCTTCACCGCGCCCCGCGACACCACCGTGGCCGTGGTGGCCGCCGGTTACGCCACAGGCTTTGCCCGAGGCCTCTCCAACCGCATTGACCTGCTGATCAACGGCCGCCGCGTCCCGCAGGTGGGCCGGGTCTGCATGGGCATGGTCATGGCGGACGTCTCCGCCCTGCCGGACGTGCGGACCGGGGACACAGCCTGGATTCTGGGCGGCCCCGCCGCGCCGGGCCAGCGTCCGGTCACCGCGCAGGAAATGGCCGACGAGCTGGGCACCATTCCCTACGAAATCCTCTGCCTGATGGGCAGCACCAATCCGCGCGTCTATCTCTGAGCCGCCATTGCCGACGGGTTGTAAAAAAGCGCGCGCCATTTGACAAGGGCGCGGCCAATTCATATTGTCTCTCACGGCGGGTCGTGCGACCATAGCGGCATTGCCGGGCCTGATTATGTCCGCCGTATGCAAGAGGAAGAGTGCAATGCCCATATGGGACTCAATCAAAAATATTTTTACGACCGCCGCACCCCATCGCCAGCCGCGTCCGTACACCGTCATCAATGCCGCGTTCAAGCACGACGCCGGGGTCAGTCTTTTTTTCGTGGACCGCCAGCGACAACTGGAAAATGTCATCTGCTACATCAAGGCGGTCAAAAAAAACCGCATTCTTCTCAGATCCCGTAAAAATTTCCTGCCCGACATTCTCAACAACGAAAAATGCAGCATCTATTTCAAGCTGCCTTATGATGTGATCGTCAATGATCTCAAGTTGCCGCCGTCCACGGCCCGCTACGGTTTTTTGTGCAAAAGCCGGATCATCAGCAACGCCATCAACAAGGAAACCAAAGCCTGCGAAATCCAGATCTGCATGCCGCTCCAGTATATCCAGCGGGAACTGCGCAAACACGAGCGCGTCTATCCCGGTTCCGGCATGATCAAGGCGGCCGGGCTCTGGTTGCCCTTCAGCCGGCTGCCCGAGAACCAGTTCCAGTTCGGCACCCCGGACTATACCTACCGCGAAGGCTGCCCGTCCCAGCTGCGCCTGATCAACATTTCCGCCGGCGGCGCCAGGGTGCAGCTGGACAAGATTGAATTCCTCGAAGAATTCAACAACATGGACGGCAAAGAGCTCATGCTGCTGGTTTCCCTGTACAAAAGCAGCAATAAGCACTTAAGCGCGCTGACGGTCTGCAAATGCGTGGAAAGCGCCTACAGCATCATTCTGCGCCGCCTGACCCTGCGCCTCCAGTTCATAAAGCTCTGGGAAGCCAGCGACGAAATCGCGCCCCCCGGCTGGAAGCCGGTGGGCAAGGACGGCGTGGCCGCTATTCTGGACTGGGTCAACAATGACTACGGCATCCTGGTGGAAAAGAACGGCGAGCAGACGGCCTGAGCCGATCTTTTGCCGCGCCGCCACTGAGCGCGGCGTTCTTCGGGCTTGACACCCCGTCCTCCCCTCTGTATACAGCTTCTTCCTTGCTCGCGCCGGAGCGCGCGGGCTGCCAATCCAAAAGGAGAACAACAATGCGGAAATTCGAAACCCTGCTGCTCCTGTCGCCGGAGCTTTCCGCCGAAAACCGCGAGGGCATTCTCAACGCTCTTGTGACGGTTATCGAGCGCGAAGGGGGCGTCATGACGGAAGTGGATCACTGGGGTATGCGTGATCTGGCCTATCCCGTGCACAAGCTGATGCGCGGCTATTACGTGCGCCTGGTGTACGACGCCCCGGCCGCCCTGGTGGCCGAGCTGGAACGTAATATCCGGATCACCGACGGCATCTTCAAGTTCGTGACCGTCAAGCTGGCCGACGAAGTGGCCGGGGAGGTTGCCTAAATGGCCTTCAAGAAGAAATTTGCCCCGCGCCGCAAGTTCTGCCGCTTCTGCGCCGACAAGGAACTGCCCCTGAACTACAAGCGTCCCGACATCCTGCGCGACTTCATCACCGAGCGCGGCAAGATCATCGCCCGGCGCATCACGGGCACCTGCGCCCATCACCAGCGCCTGCTGACCCGCGAAATCAAACGCGCCCGCCAGATGGCTCTGCTCATTTACACCGCCACGCACGACTCCGTCGTCAAGAAAAAGAGCATGATCTAAGGGGGCGCATATGAAACTGATACTTCGCGCCGATGTGGAAAATCTCGGCACCCTTGGCGAGGTGGTCAACGTCAAGCCCGGTTACGGCCGCAACTTTCTGTTGCCGCAGGGCCTGGCTATGGTGGCCAGTGAAGCCAACCTGAAAGTTTTTGAACAGGAACGCAAAAAACTCCAGGCCCGTATGGACGCCCTGCGCGCCGACGCCCAGAGCGTACAGGCCCGCCTGGAAGCCCTGGAAGTCGTCATTCCCATGCATGTGGGCGAAAACGACAAACTTTACGGCTCGGTGACCTCCACCATCATCGGCGACGCCCTCGCCGCTCTGGGTGTGGACGTGGACCGCCGCCGCATCCTGATGGACGCGCCCATCCGCACACTGGGCGAACACCCGGTGCGTATCCGCCTGCACGCCAGCGTCATCGCGGTGGTGCCGGTGAAGGTGATTTCCGATCACCAGCCCGAGGAAGAGGAAGTCATCGTGGAAGCGGCGGTCGAAGCCCAGGTTGAAGAAACCCAGGCCGAGGCCGCCCAGTAGGCGCAACGTGGCTTCTCCCCATGACAGCATGACCGCCCCCGGCCGCGAGGCCGGGGGCGGCTCGTCTTCCAGAACGGGCGGCAGGGGTTCTCAACCCGGCGCGGCCGCCCGCGCGGCGGAAGCCGATCTGCTGCGCCGCGTGCCGCCGCACAGCGCCGAGGCCGAGCAGGCCGTGCTGGGCGGCGTGCTGATGCGGCCCCAGCTCATGCACAGCATTGTGGACATGCTGACCGAGAACGATTTTTACCTGCCCGCCCACACCATCATCTTCCGCGCCTTTCTGGAACTCTACCGCAAATCCGCCCCCATCGATCTCATTTCCACGGCCGAGCATCTCAAGAGCCGCAATGAGATGGAGGACGCGGGCGGCGCGGTTTATCTGGCCGATCTGGCCCAGGCCGTGGTTTCCGGGGCCAATGCTGAATATTACGCCACCATCGTGCGCGACAAGGCCCTGCAACGCGGGCTCATCGAAGTCTGTTCCGGCATCATCGGCAACTGTTACGACGCCTCGCGCGAAGTGGCCGCCCTGCTGGACGAATCCGAGCAGGCGGTTTTTTCCATATCCCAGCGCACCTCAAGCCGCGACTTTACGCCGACCAAGGATCTGCTGGACAAAGTTTTTGAAAATCTCTCCAAGCTGGCCGACTCCAAGGACGTGATCACCGGCGTGACCACGGGCTACACCCGTCTGGACAAGCTCACCGCCGGGCTTCAGCCTTCGGATCTGATCATCGTGGCCGCGCGTCCCAGTATGGGCAAGACGGCTTTTTCGCTCTGCATGGCGCTCAACGCGGCCGTGCGCCAGAACGTGCCGGTGGCGGTCTTCTCCCTGGAAATGAGCAAGGAACAGCTCATGCAGCGCATGCTGGCCGTCTGGGGGAAGGTGGATCTCTCCAAACTACGGCGGCCCTCCCTGCTCAGCGACGACGACTGGCAGCGCCTGTACACTGCCGCCGACGTGGTGGCCCGCGCGCCCATCTTCATTGACGACACCCCGGCCCTGACCACGCTGGAACTGCGCGCCCGCGCCCGCCGCCTCAAGGCTGAAAAAGGTCTGGGCCTGGTGGTGGTGGACTATCTTCAGCTCATGCGCACCAGCCGCCGTACGGATTCGCGCGAACTGGAAATTTCGGACATCTCCCGCTCGCTCAAAGGCCTGGCCAAGGAAATGTACGTGCCGGTGGTGGCCCTTTCCCAGCTCAACCGCAAGGTGGAGGAACGCGGGGACAAGCGCCCCATGCTCTCGGACCTGCGCGAATCCGGGGCCATTGAGCAGGATGCGGACGTGATCATGTTCGTCTACCGTGACGACGTCTACAAGTTCCAGAAGCCCTCCGAGCGCCCCCCCCAGGGCGTGGCCGAAATCATCATCGGCAAACAGCGCAACGGCCCGGTGGGCATGGCCGAGCTCATGTATATCTCACCCTACACCTCTTTCGAAGACATCGCGCCGGACTGGTCGCCGCCGCCCTCGGAGAGTCAGAGCTGATCCGCGCAGACTGTTCCGGTATTGTCAGGCCTGCCGTTGCCGTTTGACGACGAGGCATCCTCAGCCTTCAGCCGCAGCATCCTTTGCGCGATTGCTGAAGCGCGTCCGCGCGGCGCCGCTTTTCCGGCTGAAGCCCGGCGGGCGCGCCCGGTTCCCCGGACAGAAAAAACGTTGAGCCTGTGTCGAAACATACAAATTGAGCAATCAACCACTATATTGACACTGTGATACGCCTTACCGATTATCTTGCAGTTCTGTAACATGCCCCAGCGCGATGCTTGGCTTTCTTTTTTAGACTTTTCCTCAATTTTTCTCCAGCGTTCCGTGAAATTCCGCGCGAAGGCCCGTGCGACAAGGCATGACGGACGGACAACGGGCTGAATGTACCCCGCAAAAACATCCAATCATAACTTTTTTATGCAGTTTCGTTGACAAGCAGCGCAAAGCATGCTTTTGTCCTCACAAGGGCCGCGTACCGGCGATACGTTTTGTCGGAAGGATGCGCGGGAAGATTGTTTTTTTTGAGAGGGTGTTTCATGTCCAAGTCCATTTATGTCGGAAACCTTCCCTGGTCGGCTAACGAAGAACAGGTTCAGGATCTTTTTGCCGAATACGGCAGCGTCCTGTCCGTGAAACTCATCAGCGACAGGGAAACCGGCCGCGCCCGCGGGTTCGGTTTTGTGGAAATGGAGGACGGCGAAGCCGATGCCGCCATTGAAGCTCTGGACAACTTCAGCTTTGGCGGCCGCACCTTGCGCGTCAACGAAGCTAAACCCAGGGCGCCGCGTCAGCCCCGTTACTAGGGCATTCCGACGGGTCTCCCAAACGCCCCGGCAGGTCCGTCCGCCGGGGCGTTTCTGTTTTCCGCCCACGACTTCAGCCCCTGGAGTTCGCATGCGCAGACTGCTCTTTGCCGCCCCGTTCCTTCTGGCCCTGTGCGCGCTGACCGCCGGTCAGGCCCGCGCCGCCGGCGACTTCCGCCTGACCAGCCCGCAAATCTCCGATGGAGCCTTTCTCGGGCAGGAGCAGGTCTTCAACGGTTTCGGCTGCACGGGTAAAAACGTCTCCCCGGCCCTGAACTGGAGCAATCCGCCCAAGGGCGCCAAAAGCTTCGCGCTCACGGTCTATGATCCGGACGCGCCCACAGGCAGCGGCTGGTGGCACTGGGTCGTCTTCGACATCCCGGCCGCGTCCCGTTCCCTGCCGCTTCAGGCCGCGGCCGCGGGCAGGCTGCCCAGGGGAACCGTGGAATCGCTCACCGATTTCGGCGCGCCCGGCTACGGCGGGGCCTGCCCGCCTCCCGGCGACAAGCCCCACCGCTATATTTTCACACTCTACGCCCTGGCGACGCCGCGTCTCGACATGGACGCCACGGCCATGCCGGCCCAGGTGGGCTTCGCGCTTCACGCCCTGGAGCTTGAGGGCAAGGTGCTGGGCAAGGCCACGCTGACAGCCCGCTACGGCAGATAATTCCGACGGAGAAAGCAATGCATGCCTGGAATTTCCGGACGCCCGTCCTGATCGCCTTCGGCGAGGGCAAGGCCGCGCGCATCGGCGCATTGGTCAAAGGCCGGACTTCCGGCAAGGTTCTGCTGGTCACAGGTCCGGTTCTGCTGCGCACCGGCGTGGTGGAGCCGGTGCTGCAATCCCTGCGAAAGGCGGGCGTGCCCTTTGCGCTTTACGCCGAAACCAGCGGGGAACCCACCAGCCGACATGCGGACGAAGCCCTGGCCCTGTTCCGCCGCGAGGACTGCGCAGCCCTGGTGGCCTGCGGGGGCGGCGGCCCCATGGATCTGGCCAAGGCCGTGAGCCTGCTGCACGCCAACAACGGCAACCCGAGGGACTACGCCCGCAAGGACGCGTCCCCCAGGCCCGGACCGCCGATCTTCGCCCTGCCCACCACCGCCGGTTCGGGCAGTGAAGTTTCCGGCAACACGATCATCATTGACGCGGCTAGTCAGGAAAAACTGCTCATCGGCTCCCCGACGCTGGTGCCGGAAGCCGCGATCCTCGACCCGCTGCTGACCCTCAGCATGCCGCCGTCGCTCACGGCGGCCACCGGTATGGACGCCCTGACCCACGCCATTGAGTCCCGCGTGTCCCGCAAGGCCACGGAAATGACCATTCCACTGTCCCTGCGGGCCGCCGCGCGGCTGGTCCGCTTTCTGCCCCTGGCCTGGGAGCGGCCCGACGACGCCGAAGCCAGGCGCGAATGCCTGCTGGGCGCGCTGGAGGCGGGACTGGCCTTTGCCAACAGCTCCGTGGCTCTGGTCCACGGCATGGCCCGGCCTCTGGGCGCAAAATTCGGCGTGCCGCACGGCCTGAGCAACGCCATGCTGTTGAAAACGGTTACGGCCTTTTCCCTCTCCGGCGATCCTCACGGCTATGCCCAGCTGGCGCGAGCCATGGGTGGAGATGCGGCGGGCTGCGACGACATGGCCGCCGCGCTCCTGCCGCCCCTGCTGGATGATCTTGCGGCACGGCTGAAAATTCCGCGTCTGCGTGAACGCGTCGGCAGGGAGGAGCTGGACGCGCAGTGCGAGACCATGGTGCGTGAGGCCCTGGCCAGTGGCAGCCCGGCCAACAATCCCCGCGAAGCTGGTCCCGAAGACATCGCCCGGCTGTATCGGGAAGCCTGGTAAGCCGCCCCGCGCGGAAGCGCCGGACGCGGCTTTTCTTTGGCGGGCCGCCTTGCCGTGCGGCGCAAATTCTGCCATGATGCCCGTATTGACGCTGCCGCCCCGCCGGGGAAAGCTCTTCCCGCCGGGAAATTGCCTGAGTGTCCGGCGTCACATATCTTTTTGAGGAGGCAAGCATGCTCAACCCCAATCAATGTGTTCTCTACAGCGGCGGCGCTGCCGGAACGGAACAGTTTTTTGGCTCCCTGGCGGAAAGCTGGGGCATTGAGGAAGTGAACTACAGCTTTGAAGGCCACCCGATTGAGCGGAACCGCGGCGTGCGCGTGCTCACCTCTGAGGAACTGGCCCTCAAGGACGTCAGCCTGACCTACGTTTCCAAACTGATGAACCGCGAGTACACCCGCGCGCCCATTTTCCGCAAGGTGCTGCAATCCATCTGCTGGCAGGTCAGCAGCGGCGAGCAGATCATCGTGGTGGGCGCCATCCAGCCCGACGACACGGTCAAGGGCGGCACGGGCTGGGGAGCGGAATTCGCCAAGATCTGCAACAAGCCCCTGCTGGTCTTCGACCAGCCGCGCGGCACCTGGTTCAGCTGGCAGAAAGACAGCTGGAACGAGGTGGAAAAGCCGGTTATCGAGCACGCCCACTTCGCCGCCACGGGCACGCGCTTTCTGGAGGACAACGGCCGCATCGCCATTCAGGATCTTTTCGCCCGCTCCTTCAAACGGTAGCGGCGCATCCGCTGATCAGGCACAGTGTTTTTCCGGCCGTGTCCGCCGCCTTGTCCGGCGGGCGCGGCCGCGTCATTTCCACCCCAGCCGGAGACCGCCCATGAGTCACCAGTTCAGCGAAGCCGAACGCGCCGTCCTGCGCATCGTCCAGGCCGATCTGCCGGACACGCTCACCCCCTATGCCGACATGGCCCGCGAGGCGGGCATCAGCGAAGCCGAAGTGCTGGAACTGCTGACCCGCCTGAAAGCCTCCGGCGCCATCCGCCGCTTCGGCGCCAGCATCAAGCATCAGAAAACCGGCTGGACGCACAACGCCATGGTGGCCTGGAAGGCGGACGAGGCGGCGGTGGACGCCTGCGGGCGCATCGCCGCCGAACACGACCATATTTCCCACGTCTACTACCGCCCCAGCTCCGCGCCGGACTGGCCGTACACCCTCTACACCATGGTGCACGGCCGCAGCGAAGCGGAATGCCTCGGCGTGGTGGACGATCTGCTGCGCTCCTGGCCGCTCAAAGAGTACGCCATCCTGCGCAGCCTCAAGGAACTGAAAAAAATTTCCATGACCTATTTCGCCTGACGCCCGCCGCCAGAGCCGCAAGGAGAGACATATATGGACGACCTTTCCCGCCAGTTGTTTGAAAAAGCCTGCGCGCTGATCCCCGGCGGGGTCAACAGCCCGGTGCGGGCCTGCCATAATGTGGACAGCCTGCCCCTGTTCATCGCCGAAGCCCACGGCTGCCGCCTCACGGACGTGGACGGCCGGGAATACATCGACTTCGTGCTGTCCTGGGGGCCCATGATCCTGGGCCATGACGAGGCTTCGGTGACCGCGGCCCTGCGCGAGGCGGCCGGGCGCGGCACCAGCTACGGCGCGCCCTGCCCGGACGAGGTGGCTCTGGCCGCCGAAGTGGTGGCGGCCATGCCCGGCCTGGAAATGGTGCGCATGGTCAATTCCGGCACCGAGGCCACCATGAGCGCCCTGCGCCTGGCGCGCGGCGTGACCAAACGCCACAAGCTGCTCAAATTCATCGGCTGCTATCACGGCCATGCCGATCCCTTCCTGGCCGCCGCCGGTTCCGGCGTGGCCACCTTCTCCCTCCCCGGCACGCCCGGCGTGCCCCCGGCGGTGGTGGCCGACACCCTTCTGGCTCCCTACAATGACCTGGACGCGGTCAAGGAATGCTTCGCCAGACACGGCGCGGACATCGCTGCCGTTATTGTGGAGCCCGTGGCCGCCAACATGGGTCTGGTCCTCCCCAAGCCCGGCTTTCTGGAAGGGCTGCGCGCCCTGGCCGACCAGTACGGCAGCCTGCTGATTTTCGACGAGGTGATCACCGGCTTCCGCGCGGCCTTCGGCGGCGCTCAGGCCCGCTTCAACATTGATCCGGACCTGACCACCTTCGGCAAGATCATCGGCGGCGGCCTGCCTGTGGGCGCGTTCGGCGGCAAGCGCCGCTTCATGGAGCACGTTGCTCCGCAGGGCGAGGTCTACCAGGCGGGCACCCTGTCCGGCAATCCGCTGGCCATGGCCGCCGGTCTGGCCACCCTGCGCCGGCTGAAGACCCTGGACTACGACGCCCTGGAAGCCCGCACCCGCGCCTTTGCCGAAGCCCTGCGCGACATTCTGCGGGCCAAGGGCGTGCCGGTGCAGATGCCCACCCTGGCCTCCATGTTCTGCCCCTTCTTCAGCGAGGAGCCGGTGACCGATTTTGTCCAGGCCCAGGCCTGCGATCAGAAGCTTTTCACCAGCTTTTACAAGCAGATGCGTGCTCAGGGCATCTACCTGGCCCCCTCGGGCTTCGAGACGGGCATGGTTTCTTTCGCCCACAGCGACGAGGACTTCAACCGCGCGCTGGATGCGGCCCGCAAGGTGCTTTTTTGAGCCAAAGGTCATCGGAAGCGGGGACCGTCTGCTGTGTTGACGCAGAGGCGGTCCCCGCTCTGCTTTGCCATGCCTTGAGCCGGGACGCCCTGCCCCTGGCCCGGCGGCTGGCCGCACGGCTGCCCGCGGCCCCCTGGTGCGCGCCTGACGGCCGCAACGTGGCGACCTGCCGGATCAGCGCCCCGGCCCGCCTGGCCGAGGCGGACATCTGTCCCTTTGACGATCTGGCCGCCTTTCTGGCCCGGGAATACCGCCGCCACACGGCGCACGTTTTTGTAGGCGCTACGGGCATTGCCGTGCGCGTGCTGGCTCCCCTGCTGCGGCACAAAAGCCAGGACCCTCCCGTCGTGGTGCTGGACCCGGCCGGGCGCTTCGTCATCAGCCTGCTTTCCGGCCATTGGGGCGGGGGCAATGCTCTGGCCCGGCATCTGGCCGTTCTGTTGCAGGCCACGCCGGTGATTACCACGGCCTCGGACCAGACTGCCGAACAGGACAGGGTACAGGCGGCAATCGCGCCGGCGGCCCTGGATCTGCTGATCCGGGACGCGGGCCTGCGCATTCTGGACTGGGAGCGCCTGCCGCAGGCTCAGGCCGCCCTGCTGGAGGGCCGGCCCCTGCGGCTCTGGGATCCCTGCCGGGCTCTGCCCGCCGCCCTGCCGCCGCGCTTCGAGCGCCTGCCCGAAGACTGGAACCATGAGGACGACGCGCGTGAAACTTTGCCGCTGCTGGCCGCCCATTGGCGGCATCTGCCCCCGTCTCCCGGCCTGCTGCGCCTGGCCGTGCCCCGGCTCTACGCGGGCCTGGGCTGCCGCCGGGGCATCCCCAAAGACGCGGCCCTGGCCGCACTGACGGAACTGTGCGGCGCGCATGATCTGGAATTGCAGGCCGTGGCGTCCCTGGCCACGGTCACGGAAAAAGCGGACGAACCCGCCCTGCGCGCGACGGCGGCCCGGCTGCGCATTCCCCTGCGGACCTTTCCGGCCGGGGAGCTGGCCCGTTGCGCCACGCCCAATCCTTCCGAAGCCGCCGGACGGCGTTTCAACCAGCCGCCGTTCAGCGTCTGTGAAGCCTCGGCCCTGCTGGCCGCGCGGGCGGACGGGCACAGCGCCGGCCTGCTCCTGCCCAAAACCGCAATTCAGAGCTGCCTGACCATAGCCGTGGCCCTGGCCGTTCCCGTAACCCCAACCCCGCAAACAGCATGAACAACGCGCCTCTTTACGTGGTGGGCCTGGGACCGGGCGACGCCCGCTGTCTCACGCCCCAGGCCCGCGCGGCCCTGGACCGGGCCCAATGCATCGCCGGGTATCAGCTCTATCTGGACCTGACGCCGCCGGAACTGCTGCGCGGCAAAACCGTCATCAGCACCGGCATGCGCCATGAGGAAGAACGCTGCGCCGCCGCCGTGGACGCGGCTCTGGCCGGACGACCCACGGCCCTGGTCTGCTCCGGCGACCCCGGCGTTTACGCCCTGGCCGGGCTGGCTCTGGAAACTCTGGAGGCGCGCGACCTGCTTGACCGCGTCCCCCTGAACGTGGTGCCCGGCGTGCCCGCGGTCTGCGCGGCGGCGGCTTTGCTGGGCGCGCCCCTGACTCACGATTTCGCCTGTATCAGTCTGAGCGATCTGCTCACCCCCTGGGAAACCATTCAGCGGCGGCTCAGCGCGGCGCTGGAAGCGGATTTCGTCTGCGTCATCTACAACCCGCGCTCCAAGGGACGGCCGTACCAGTTGGGACAGGCCTTGGCCGAGGCCCGGCGCTTCCGTCGGCCCGGCTGCCCGGTGGGGCTGGTGCGCAAGGCCTTCCGGCCCGGCCAGGAAGTGTCCGTGCATGCGCTGGCCGACTTTGACGAAAGCCGGGTGGACATGCTCTCCCTGCTGATCATCGGCAACAGCGAAAGCCGCGCGCTCGGCCCCTACCTGCTGACCCCGCGCGGCTACGCCAACAAGAAGCGTTCCTGATCCGCGACGGCGTGTTGAAAACGGTTTTCAGCGCGCCCCATTGACACGGTATGCCCGGCGACGTAAGCTCCGTTCAATTCTCATGTGCCGCTTTGTCAAGGAGGAAGTCTGCCATGAAGAAATTCCTGTTTCTCGCCGCCATCCTGACCCTGGCCCTGGCTCTGCCCGCTCTGGCGGCCCAGCCGCCCGTGCCCGACAAGCCGCTGGAGTTGAAGGGCTCCAAGAAAACCGTGATGTTCCCCCACGCCCCTCACCAGAAAGTGGAATGCGTGACCTGTCACCACCCGGTGCAGGACAAGGAGAACTTCCAGAAATGCGCCACTGCAGGCTGCCATGACGATCTGACCGCCAAGAAGGGCGAAAAGAGCCTTTTCTATGTGGTCCACACCAAGACCGGTCTCAAGCACCAGACCTGTCTGGAATGCCACACCAAGGTCGTGGCCGAAAAGCCTGATCTGAAGAAGGACCTCACCGGCTGTGCCAAGTCCAAGTGCCATCCGTAGGCCGGCCTTCCAGTTTTTTACGAGGCGCTGTCCCTGTGGGCAGCGCTTTTTTTGCGCCTCATTTCCCCGCCGCCCTGCTTTTTCATTCTCGCGCCGGGAGGTTTTCTCCGCAAATTTGCGTCTTTGCCTATAAACTGATACGTTTTTTTGTCGTTTTTGGATTATGGAGCCGCCGTATCGCGGCAGCGCTCCCGCTTCAGCGCACGCGCGCTCCGTCAACCCCATGAGGTTCGCATGGTTGCCGAGAAGATTGCCGAGACTGATGAAGAGATCATCGACCTCACCGAACTGATAGAAAAAGGCGACGCCGCCGGGGCCGTTCCTCCGCCTGAAAAGGTCAAAGAGGAGATCAGCTCCCACATGCAAAGCCTCAACGACGCTCCGGCTCAGCAGGACGACGCGGAAATCGACGCTCTGCTGGCCCAGATGGAAGCCAATGACGACGGACCGGGAGCCCAATTGTCTCCGGAGCAGGCCGCCGCGCCGAGCCACAAGGTCGACCCTCATGAGAAACTCGACATGTCGGGCATGGGCGATGTGGACAAGCTGCTCAGTACTCTGGACATTCCGCCGCAGCCCCGTGAGCGCGATGCGGAAGCCGCGCAAAAGGCCGCACCCATGGACCTGGACAGCGCCGTGGACGATTTGCTCAACTCCATGAACGGTTCCGCGCCCAAACCGGAATCCGAGGCTGCGCCGGATGTGGCTGATCTGCTGGCCGCCGCGTCGCAGCCCGGGGAACAGAATTTTACCGACGACCTGGACGCCCTGCTGGCTTCCGACCCCGCCGCACCGGCGGCGACGCCCGCCCCGGAGCCGGAAGCCCCGGCCCCTGCAGCCGCGCCTTCCGCTGATCCGGCCCCGGACCTGACCGACGATCTGGACAATCTGCTGGCCGGTCTTGACCTGAAACAGGACGCGCCCACTACTCCCGCGCAGGCCGCGCCCGTGAGCGCGCCGGAAACAGAAACCGCCCCCGAAGCGGCCCCGAAAGCGGAGCCCCAGGCACAGGCGGCCCCGCAGGAAAACACGACCGATACTGATATTGAGACGGATCTGGATGCCCTGCTGGCTTCCGACCCCGCCGCACCGGCGGCGACGCCCGCCCCGGAGCCGGAAGCCCCGGCCCCTGCAGCCGCGCCTTCCGCTGATCCGGCCCCGGACCTGACCGACGATCTGGACAATCTGCTGGCCGATCTTGACCTGAAACAGGACGCGCCCGCTACTCCCGCGCAGGCCGCGCCCGTGAGCGCGCCGGAAACGGAAACCGCCCCCGAAGCGGCCCCGAAAGCGGAGCATCAGGCACAGGCGGCCCCGCAGGAAAACACGACCGATACTGATATCGAAATGGATCTGGACGCCCTGCTGGCGGCCATGTCTCCGGACGCGGACATGCCGGAGAGTCCCGCAGCCGACGCGGATGAACCCGCCGCCGCGCAAGCGCCTCTGGAAGCTGTGGTGCTGGAACCCGAACTGGAGCTGCCTGCCGAAACGGCGGCCACTACGGTTGAAGCCGCAAACGCGCCGAACGGCCCGGCCGGAGAGGAAGAAGCCGCGCTGGAGGAAAGCCCGGCTTCCGGAGCGGAGCCGGAACCGGATCTGGACGCACTGCTGCAGAGCGCCATGCAGGAAGAACCCGCCCCGGATGCGACGCCGGATGTGGCGGATGCGGCGGTTCAGGACGAGGCGGCCATCACCGACGAAGTCTCCGCCGTTGAAGAAGCCGGACTTCCCGTTCCTGAGGCGAGCCCGGAACCGGCGGAAACTGAGGCACAACCGGAGGTCGAAGCGGAACAGCCCGTTACCCCGGCGGAAGATCTTTTGCTCATGCCCGTCGAGGAGGAAACCGCGCCTGCCGGCGAACAGGCCGACGCTCCACTGGTGGAAGCCCCGGCCGCTCCCCAGCCCCTGAGCCCATCCCCGGCGGTGCCCGTTGCCGAACCCGCGCCCGCCGCCGACGGGGCGGAATTGGCGCAATTGACGGAACTGGCCGAAGAAAACGCCCGCCTGGGCGAGCGCCTCCAGCATTGCGAAAACGAGATGGCCGAGGCCAAAGCCCGCATTTCGGCCCTTGAAAAGGCTGTGGCGGCTCCCGCGGCCTCCCTGGAAGACCTGTTGCGCGAGGGCACCCCCCTGCACGACCGTTTCGCCGCGCTGATCTCCTCCTCGGTGGGCCAGGCCCTGAAGGACATGCCCGCTCCCGCCCCGGACGAGGCCTTGGGGGAACGCCTGCACAATCTCAGCCTCATGGGCAAAAGCGTCTCGGCGCGCATGGATGCCCTGGAAAGCCGCCTGGACACGCTGGAGCCCCGCTTCAACCAGCAGGTGGAAAAAGCCGCGGCCGGCGCGGCGGCGCGGATCCTGCGCGAGGAAATCGCCAAACTGGTTCAGGACTAGAGCGATTAACTTTAAAATTGCCCACGGAGTCGAGCAAAGCGAGACTCCGCCTTGATGCCGGAGTAACCGCAAGCTCCGGCGGAGGCGTGAAACTTACGGGTCGGAACATCATGTCCCGGTCATATATAAGCTTAAAGTTAATCCGCTCCAGGGCCTGTCCAGGCGTTCCATGCCGCAAGCCCCGTACTCCAGTTTTTTCTTCCGGGCGTCGCACAGCGGCGTCCGGATTTTTTCGCACTCCGGCCCGCATCCCCTCTGTCCGGCCTGTCCGGCGTGACGCTCTTGCCAAGGCCCGGCGGAACGCATATGCTGTTGCCCTGTTTTACGCGCGGGCGAACCGTGTTTTTTGACGAACAAAAGGGGCGGGGGCTTACGTTTCCGTTCTTTTACCCGTCCAGGCAAAGAACCCGTTGTGGGTCATCAGGCCATTCCCCAAGGGGCGGGTTTTTTATTTTCGCCGGGTTTTTCACCGGTTCCGGCGTTCCGGGCTTGCCCGGTCCGGAGGACCCCTGAGGCAGGTATGGATAAGGATCGCAAGGAAGCTTTGCAGGTAGCCAAGGAACTGACCGCCAAATTCATTGAGACGCGCACGGTTTCGCCGGGCAACTTCGCCGAGATTTTCCCGGCCGTCTACCGGGTGGTCTACGCCGCCATTCGCGAAAACGCGGATGAAACCGAAGGAACGAGGGCGTGAGCGCCGCTCCCGTCCCGGCTTCCGGCCAGCCCCGCGTCCATGATGCCGCGGTGGCCGGAATGTTCGGCCGCATCGCGCGTTTTTACGATCTGCTCAACCGCCTGCTCAGTCTTGGCGTGGATCAGTACTGGCGCCGGGTGCTGGCCTGCAACGTGACCCTCGGTCAGGGCGGCGTGGTGCTGGATCTGGCCGCCGGAACCTTGGACGTGGCCCTAGCCGTACGCCGTCGTCATCCCACCGCCCTGGTGCCCGCGCTGGACTTCTGCCCGCCCATGTTGTCTCTGGGTCGCCGCAAACTCAAGGGCGACAACGCCCGGCGCGTCCTGCCCGTGGCGGCGGACGCCAAACAGCTGCCCCTGCCCGACGCCTCGGTGGACTGCATCACCATGGCCTTCGGCATCCGCAATATCCTTCCGCGCGAAGCCGCGTTCGCCGAAATGCTGCGCGTGCTGCGTCCCGGAGGCCGGGCCTGTATTCTGGAATTCGGTTCCGGGCAGGAACGGATCTGGGGCGGACTGTACAATTTTTATCTGAACCGCGTTCTGCCGCGCGTGGGCCGCCTGTTTTCCAAAGATCCAGCGGCCTACGGCTATCTGGCGGACACCATCCGCGCCTTTCCCACAGCCCGGAAACTGGAGGAGGAAATGCTGCGCTCCGGCTTCGCCCGCGCCCGGCATCTCAAGCTCACCTCGGGCATTGTCTGCCTGCATCTGGGGGAAAAGGCGTAGGCTTTCCAGAGGGATGTTGCGTGCCAGGAAATGGCGACACTACAGAAATCTTGTTTCCTGGCAAGGAGAACAAGCCCTTTATGAAAGGAGTGTACTTTTATGGTATTCGGCTGGAATAAAAGACGAAGTTCGACGCCGCCAGGGAGCGAAAGAATGTAGTGCCAACATTTCCTAAAGGGCCAGCCGGATAACCAGCAGGCCCGCCGCCACGGCCGCCAGTCCGGCCAGGCGCAGCTGGCGTTCCGGGCGGGACAACAGACCGGCCATGGCCCGGCGCATGCCGCCGGGAAACAGCGCCCAGCACAGGCCTTCCAGCACAAAGGCCAGGCCCAGGGCGCGCAGGAACAGGGCAAAATCAAACTGCATGTTTTTCTGGTGACGGAAAACCGGGTTTTTGTAAAGGAAAGAAGCATGATCACTTTTGAAGCACTGCAAGAACGCCGTCAGCCCTTGGCCGTGGTGGGCCTGGGCTATGTGGGTCTTCCCCTGGCCGTGGCCTTGTCGCGGCATATGGACGTGCTGGGTTTTGACATCAACGCCGGACGCGTCGCGGAACTGACCCAGGGCCACGACCGCACCCGGGAAGTCAACGACGCTGCGCTCAAGGCCGCCGCCGTGCGCTACACCTGCGATCCGGCGGATCTGGCCCGGGCCGCCGTGATCATCGTGGCCGTGCCCACGCCCATTGACGACCACCGCTCCCCGGACCTCACGCCCGTGGTGGGGGCCAGCACAACAGTGGGCCGCCATATGGGCAAGGGCTGCGTGGTGGTCTACGAATCCACGGTTTACCCCGGCCTCACGGAAGAAATCTGCGTGCCCATTCTGGAAAAGGAATCGGGCCTGACCTTTGGGCGCGACTTTACGGTGGGCTACTCGCCGGAGCGCATCAACCCCGGCGACAAGGTCCACACCCTGGAAACCATCACCAAGATTGTTTCCGGTTCGGATCAGGCCACGGCGGACCTGCTGGCGCAAATCTACGGCTCGGTGGTCCGGGCGGGCATCCACCGCGCCTCCAGCATCAAGGTGGCCGAGGCCGCCAAGGTGATCGAGAACACCCAGCGCGACCTGAACATCGCCCTGATGAACGAACTGGCGGTCATTTTCGAACGCTTGGGCATCGACACCCTGGAAGTACTGGAAGCGGCGGGCAGCAAGTGGAATTTTCTGCCCTTCCGTCCCGGATTGGTGGGCGGCCACTGCATCGGTGTGGACCCCTACTACCTGACCTTCAAGGCCGAGGAACTGGGCTTCCATCCCGAGGTGATCCTGGCGGGCCGCCGGATCAACGACAATATGGGCAAATACGTGGCCGAATGCGCCGTCAAACGGATGATCAAGCGCGGCCGGGTCATCAGCGGCGCGCGGGTGGGCATCCTGGGCTTCACCTTCAAGGAAAATGTGCCGGACCTGCGCAATACCCGCGTGGTGGACGTTATCCGCGAACTCCGGGATTACGGCGTGGAAACCCTGGTCAGCGACGCCCAGGCCGATCCGGCGGAAGCCCTGCACGAATACGGGCAGACGCTGGCGCCTCTGGACGAGTTGCATGATCTGGACGCCCTGATTCTGACCGTATCCCATCGGGAATACGCGGCCCTGTCTCCTGCCGATCTCAAAGCCCGCTTCAAGGAGCCCGACAAGGCCGTGCTGCTGGACGTGAAGGCCTTTTTCGATCCCGCGGCCCTGCGCGCCGCCGGCATCGACTACTGGAGACTGTAGGCCCGATGGCCCTGCTGATCTGCGCGGCCACGGGCCGGGAGCTGGCCGCTCTGGCCCCGGCGCTCTTCCCCAGGGCGGACGCCCTGGAGGAAATGGAGCTCTGGTCCGCGCGCCTCAAAGGCCGGGATACGCTGTTCTGCGTCACCGGCGTGGGTCCGCTCAACGCGGCCCTGGCTCTGGGACGCTGCTTCGGCCAGGCCGGGGCGCGGGGGCAGCGCATTGACGCGGTGCTCAACGCGGGGCTGACCGGCGCTTTTGATCTGGAGGCTCTGCCCCTGCGCGCCCTCTGTCTGGTGCGCGAGGAAATCTGGCCGGAATACGGCCTGCACGACGGCCGGGCCGTGACGGCCAAAGCCTTCAGCTTTCCGCTCTGGCGGCGGGAAGCCGGGAACGGTGAGAGCGATAAGAATGGCGGGGCGGATGTGTATGACCGCCTGTCCCTGGCCGGCGCGGAAGCGCTCACCGGCGGCGCGCCCCGCTCCGGCGGCGACGGGTTCGTCCCCTGCCGTTCGCTGACCGTGGCCGGGGTCAGCGCCAGTTTCGCCAGGGCGCGGGACCTCTGGAACCGCTATCACGCGGAGCTGGAAAACATGGAAGGCTTTGCCGTGGCCTATGCCTGCGCCAGAGCCGGGGTTCCCTGTGTGGAGATCCGCAGCGTGTCCAACAAGGTGGGCCCGCGCACAAAAGAGGAAAAGGATTTTCCGGGCGCGCTGCAAGCGCTTGACGCGGTGCTGCCCTCACTCAACCTGTTGTGACCTATGGCAAATATTCTTCTCAAAGCACGCCTCGCCCTTGAACTGCCGCCCATCAACGCGGCCCTTGAGCGCGCGGCCCAAGGCCTGCCAGAACCCGTGCGGCCCGTGGCGCGGCACATTTTCGAAGCCGGGGGCAAACGCCTGCGGCCCCTGCTCACCGTGCTCACGGCCCGCCTGCTGGGCTATGAGCGCGCGGACATCTATGATCTGGCCGTGACCATGGAAATGCTGCACGCGGCCACCCTGCTGCACGACGACGTGCTGGACAACGCCGTGAGCCGCCGGGGCAAGCCCGCCGCGCATACCCTGTTCGAGGTGACGCCCACCATCCTGGCGGGCGACGCGCTGCTGGCCGAGGCCAACGCCCTGGTGGCGGGATTCGGGGATCCGCGCCTTTCCCTCTGTTTTTCCGAAGCCACCAGCCGCACCGCCGCCGGAGAAATTCTGGAAATCGTGGCCCAGCGCCGGGTGGACACCAGCGCCGCGGAATACGAGGAGATCGTGCGCGGCAAAACCGCCTGGCTGATTCGCGCCTCCTGCCAGCTGGGCGCGTTGCGCGCGGGCGCGACGGACGCGCAGGCCGCAGCGGCGGCAGCCTACGGCGAAAATCTGGGCATGGCCTTCCAGATGGTGGACGACGCCCTGGACTTCGCGCCCGAAAGCCTCACCGGCAAGCCCACGGGCGGCGACGTGCGCGAAGGCAAGCTCACCCCGCCCCTGCGACTCTACCGCCTGGGCCTGGAGCAGGAGGAACGCGTGGCCTTTGACGCGGCCTTCGGCTGCGGCCTGATGACCGAGAACGACGCCGCCGCCATTGCCGAACGCATCCGCGATGCGGGACACGACCAACGGACCCGCCTGGACGCGGACGCCTATCTGGCCACGGCGCGTGACGCCCTGGACACTCTGCCGGACAGGCCGGAACGCGAGCTTATGCGCCAGATGGCCGACTACGTGCGCGACAGGAAAAAGTAACAATACTATGGTATTGCCTTAGGTTCAGCAGCAGGCGGATTAATGAGGGCTGAGCCTACTACAGCAAGGAGACCCCCTATGCTCTACCGTGTGGAAACAGGCCCGCATGCCGGGCTGGACGATACCCAGGGCCGCAAGACGGCCCAGCATCTGCGCAAGGCCCTGGGCCTCAGTGTGGCGCGGGTGCGCCAGATCAAGGTTTTCACCGTGGACGGCCTGGACGGGGCTCAGGTCCGCCGCCTGCTGGACGAAGGCGTCTGGCACGATCCCATTCTGCAGCGCGCCTCGCTGGAGCCCCTGCCCCTGCTGACGCCCGAACCGGACTGGTTCGTGGAAGTGGGCTTCCGGCCCGGCGTCACGGACAACGAGGCCCGCACAGCCCGCGACACCGCCGCTCTGGTGCTGGACATCCCGCGCGACAGCCTGCGCGTTTACACCGCCGTGCAGTACCGCATCTGCAACGACCCGGCCGCGCCGCTCAACCGTGAGCAGGTGGAGGCCCTCAGCCGCGACCTGCTCTGCAACACCCTGATCCAGCGCTTCCGCATCAAGAGCCTGGAGGAATGGCGGTCCGAGCCGGGCTTCGCGCCGCAGGCGGCCAAGGTCACCGGCGAAGCCAACGACACGGTGGACGTTGTGGCCCTGTCCGGCATGGACGACGCGGCCCTGCAGCAGGCCAGCCGCGAAAACACCTGGGCGCTTAATCTCGACGAACTGCATTGCATCCGCGACCACTTCACGGAAGCGGGCGAAGCGGTCCGGCGCAAGGCGCTGGACCTGCCCGCCGACCCCACGGACGTGGAAATGGAAGTGCTGGCCCAGACCTGGTCAGAGCACTGCAAGCATAAAATTTTCGCCTCGCGCATCGACTATTACAACGAAGAGACAGGCCGCCGCGAGGCGGTGGACAATCTCTACAAGACCTGCATCCGCGACGCCACGGCCCTGCTGCGGGCGCGCATGGGCGAAAACGACTACTGCAAGTCCGTGTTCAAGGACAACGCCGGGGTCATCGCCTTCATCAACGGCTACGACGCCTGCATCAAAGTGGAGACCCACAACAGCCCCTCGGCCCTGGATCCCTACGGCGGCGCGCTGACCGGCATCGTGGGCGTGAACCGCGACCCCATGGGCACAGGCATGGGCGCGGAGCTGGTCTGCAATACGGACGTGTTCTGCTTTGCCTCGCCCTTTTACGACAAGGCCCTGCCGCCGCGCCTGCTGCACCCGCGCCGGGTGCTGGAAGGTGTGCGCGAAGGCGTGGAGCACGGCGGCAACAAGTCCGGCATCCCCACGGTCAACGGCTCTCTGGTCTTTGACGAGCGCTATCTGGGCAAGCCCCTGGTCTACTGCGGCACTGTGGGCATCATTCCCACGGAAATCAACGGCCGCCCCGGCTGGGAGAAAAAGGCCGAGGTCGGCGACGTCATCGTGATGACCGGCGGCCGCATCGGCAAGGACGGCATCCACGGGGCCACCTTCTCCTCCGAGGAGCTGCACGAGGGCTCGCCGGCCACAGCCGTGCAGATCGGCGACCCCATCACCCAGCGCAAAATGTACGACTTCATCCTGCGCGCGCGCGATCTGGGCCTGTACAACGCCATCACGGACAACGGCGCGGGCGGCCTGTCCTCTTCTGTGGGCGAAATGGCCGAGGATACCGGCGGCTGCGTGCTGGACATCGCCAAGGCTCCGCTGAAATACGACGGCCTGCGGCCTTGGGAGATCCTGCTCTCCGAAGCGCAGGAACGCATGACCCTGGCCGTGCCGCCGGACAAGCTGGCCGCCTTCATGGACCTGGCCGCGCGCATGGACGTGGAGGCCACGGCTCTGGGCCGCTTCACGGATTCCGGCTTTTTCGAGGCCCGCTACGGCGACAGGGTGGTGGCTTCCCTGCCCATGGAATTCATGCACGACGGCGTGCCCCAGCTGGAGCTGGAAGCCGTGTGGAAGGCCCCGGACATGCCGGACATCCACGTGGAAAGCGCGGGACTCGACGCGCGGGGCGAAGGTGAATTCCTGCGGCGCATGCTGGGCCGGCTGAACATCTGCTCCAAGGAATACATCATCCGCCAGTACGACCACGAAGTGCGCGGCGGCAGCGTGATCAAGCCTCTGGTGGGCGTGCTGCGCGACGGCCCGGCCGACGCGGGCGTGCTGCGCCCTCTGCTGGAGTCGGACGCCGGTCTGGTCATCAGCCACGGCATCTGCCCCAAATTCAGCGATTACGACACCTACTGGATGATGGCCAACGCCATGGACGAAGCCGTGCGCAACGCCGTGGCCGTGGGCGGCGATCCCGACGCCCTGGCCGGGGTGGACAACTTCTGCTGGTGCGATCCGGTCCAGAGCGAAAAGAATCCCGACGGACGCTACAAGCTGGCCCAGCTGGTGCGGGCCTGCAAGGCGCTGCGCCAGTTCTCCCTGGCTTATAATCTGCCCTGCATTTCCGGCAAGGACTCCATGAAGAACGACTACACCGGCGGCGGGGAGCGCATTTCCATTCCGCCCACGGTGCTCTTCTCGGTGCTGGGCGTGATCCGCAATGTGACCTGCACCCAGACCTCGGACTTCAAGCGCGAGGGCGAGTATATCTACCTGCTGGGCGGCACCTGGCGCGAGATGGGCGGCAGCGAGGCCGCCGACGAACTGGGCTTCAGGGGCGGCCGCGTGCCGCAGGTGGACGCGGGCACGGCCCTGCCGCGCTATCGCGGCCTGCACGCGCTCATGGGCCAGCGGGCCGTGGCGGCCTGCCATGACTGCTCGGACGGCGGCCTGGCCGTGGCTCTGGCCGAAATGTGCATCGGCGGCCGCCTGGGCGCGGAAGTTGACCTGAACGCGGTGCCCGCCCTGGAAGCCATGAGCCGCACGGAACTGCTCTACAGCGAGTCGGCCAGCCGCCTGCTGGTCAGCGTCAAGCCGGACCTGGCCATGCTGCTGGACGCCCTGGGCATGTGGCAGCTCTGCCGCCGCATCGGCACGGTCACGGGTGACGGGCATCTGACGCTGAAGAGCGGCGACAGCACGCTGCTGCGCGAAAACGTGGAAGATCTGGCCCGCGCCTTCAAGCGCACGCTGGACTGGTAAGATTCGCGTTTTCAGCTTTTATTTACCGCCATACTTATGCCGCCCCCCAAAGGGGCGGCATTTTTTTGGCCGGCACCCAGGCGGCACGTGAACGTCAGGCGGATGCGGAGCGGCCCGGCGAGAGGCGGAATTTCTTTCTAAACTTTTTCTAACCAACTGATAATAAAAAATTTTCACTGATTTGACAGAGGCGTTTTTTTTGCGGTATAGTCTATGCAATAAGAAAAGGCATTCCCCTTGCAGGCGGGCGGCACAGACGCGCGGACGCGTTTCCAGGCCACCGGGAGAGCCCTTGGGGTCAGGGTCGCGGGCGCGACCCGTCCGGTTCTTTTCAAGATATGCGGCGCATCGTTCTGTTGCGCTGCCTGTCTTGGCGGGCAGCCTCGAACACAAACCAAGGAGTTACCATGAAGTATTCACGCTGGCTTTCCATAGGGGCGGCCCTGGCCCTTTGCCTGGCCCTTGCCGCCCCCATGAACGCCGAAGCGGCTTCACAAAGCGCTCCCCAAGCCAAAAGCCGGAAATCCGGCATAGAAGCCCAATCTCCCTCCGCTAAAAAAAGCAAAAAAGACGTCTCTTCCGCGCGCAAAAGCCGCGCCGTCAGCAGCAAAGATAAAAATTCGCGTAAAAAACATTCCCGTAGCGCGAAAAGCAAAAAGCAGCGCAAAGCCGACGACATCCGCCAGAGCGTGGATAACCGCGAGATCTGGCTCAAGCGCGCTCAAGGCAGCGAACTGCTGACGGGCAAAGCTTCCTGGTACGGCCGTGACTTTCACGGCGGGGCCACGGCCAGCGGCGTCGATTACGATATGTACACCTTCACCGCGGCCCACCGCACCCTGCCCATCGGCACGGTGGTCAAGGTCACGGATCAGGACAACGGCAAAAGCGTCATGGTCTGTGTGACGGACCGCGGCCCCTATGTGCGCGGCCGGATCATCGACCTCTCCTATGCCGCCGCCAAGCAGCTTGACCTGAGCAAGCGCGGCGTGGGCAAGGTTGACGTGGAAGTGGTCAGCGACGAAAGCGGCACCCCGCTCAAGGCCGATCAGGCCTATTACGTGCGCTACAGCGCCGGCATGGGCGACGAAAAGGTGGGGCCGTTCCGCGCCTTCGCCGATGCCGCCGCCATGCACGAAGCGTTGCGTCAGGCCCATCCCGAGGCGGAAGTGGTACTGGACAGCTCACGCTAGCGCCCGCCGCTCCGTAACTATTTGATGCGAAAGGCCGCCCGGCATCTGCCGGGCGGCCTTCTTGCACGGCGACGCGATCTCCTGTATGGCTCCGGGCGGAGGCATTGATGGGCTTTTTTCTCGGCTTGCTTTCATCCGCTACGTTCGGGCTGATCCCGCTCTTCACCCTGCCGCTGCTGCACGCGGGCGTGACGGCCGAATCCGCCCTGTTCTACCGTTTCTGCATCGCCTCCATCACGCTCTGGGGTCTGCTGGCCGCGCGCGGCGAATGCTTTCGCGCACGCGGCGTGGACCTCTGCAAGCTGGCGGGCCTGAGCATCATGTACATGCTGGCCGCCCTGCTCTTTTTCTGGGCCTTCAGCTATCTGCCCAGCGGCGTGGCCGCCACGCTCCAGTTTCTCTATCCGGTCATGGTCATGCTGATTATGATCGTCTTCTTCCATGAGCGCTTTTCCTGGACCATCGCCCTGTCCATCGTCCTGGCCGTGTCCGGGGTGGCGCTGCTCAGCGGCGGCCCAAGCGACGGCGGCCGGAGCATCAGCCTGCTGGGCGTGGGCATGATGCTTTTGTCCGCGCTGTGCAACTCCCTGTATATCGTCGGCATCCAGACAGCGCGCATCCCGAACATGAGCGGCCTGGTGATGACCTTTTACGTGATGCTGTTCAGCGCCGTGCTTTCCCTGGTCAACGCTCTGTGTACCGGCAGGTTCCAGGCGCTGAGCTCCTGGCGGGAATTGGGAATCGCCGCCCTGCTGGCCGTGGTCACCGCCGTGCTCTCCAATCTCACCCTGATTCTGGCCATCCAGCGCATTGGCTCCACCATGACCTCCGTCCTGGGCGTCATGGAGCCGCTCACCGCCGTCACAGTGGGCATACTGGTGTTCGGGGAACCCTTCAGCCCGGCCCTGGCGGGCGGCGTGGCCCTCATCGCGGCCTCGGTGCTGCTGGTCATGCTGGGCGGGCAGATTCGGAGATTTTTACACCGGGCGCAGGCCTGAAGCAAAGTAACCGCGCATATGGCTTCGCCGCCTTTCGGCTGCGGGCTTTCAGCACACCGGGGAATAATAATCAACCCGCAGCAGAAATTCACGGAAGGTCATTGGGGGTATGGGCCGTGCATGCCTCTTGATCTGAAAACGCCCCGTGTCCCTGTTCCATTGCAGGATGATGTCCCGCCAGGCCTGCTTGCTGACGGCCCGGTATACGCCAAGGGCATGACGGAACTCCTCCTTGAAGCGCTCCAGGCTGTACTCGCTCGGCTTGCCGGAAATGCTCAAGGGAAATCGGGGCGGCCCATCGGGGATTCTTTCCTTTTCCAACGCAGCGGCAATGGCGATGGCCTCTTCCAAATCTTTTCCGGTAAGAGTATCGCAGCTTTCGTCGGCAAGCGCCTTGTCCATCTTTGAGCCGCCATAGAGAGCAATGGCGCCGAATGTGAGCATATCCCCCCTTTCGGTATAAGGATATTCAACGTCCATAGTATGCCGAAAACCTTTTTGCAAAGGCGGCTGCAACAAGCCCAGCGGCAGCGGGTCCAGCCGCGCCGTCACGGTCAGCCCCGTGCGCGACGGCAGAAGGCGCAGGATAAAGAGTGAAAATTCCTCCGGTCCGGCGATCTCGCTCTCTTTCAAAAAGGATTGCGGAGTTAAATCCGGAGGAAGAAAAGAGGCGGGAGGTTCGGAAGCAATAATGCCGTCCTCCTCGGCACATCCCCTCCAGGCATGGCCCAGCACGAGCGTCTTGCCCTTTTTCCGGGGGAAAGCGCGGCTGACGGTAAGCCGGTAACAGCCACAGGGAGGACCGTCGCCATGGGTAAAAAGAAAATTGTTGGCTCGATCCTCCAGATACCCATCTATGCAGTCGCACTCCGGCGACATTTCAAGCTCACTTTCAGAATAAGCGAAAACGCCTTGTTTAGAAAAAAATTTCTCCACACCGCGGTCAAGATAGCCGCCGGTCAGACATTGTCCGGGCATTTTTCCCAGAGGCTCCATGTACTCTCTGAGTTGAGCCTCACTGCCTGTAAACCGGATTGTATCAAATGCCGTTCCATGCGCCACTTCCCATAGCTGCTTGCGCGCATCTTCGCAACGGCCTTGCAACGTCCCAAAGACAATCAACAGAAACGCCAGCACCGAAGCAAGTATAGTGTTGCGGCTACGCACATCTCCCTCCCCGCGGATATGAAAGGCGGGCGCTTGCGCACCCGCCTTGCGTCGTCACAACCTCTCGATGACCTTGCGCCCCATGGCCTCGCAGCCCACCTGGATCATGCCCGGCTCCATGATGTCGCCGGTGCGGAAGCCGTCGCGCAGGGCGCGACGCACGGCGTTTTCAATGCACTCCGCCTCCTCGGTGAGGTGAAAGCCGAGACGCAGCAGCATGGCGCCGGAAAGAATGGTGGCCAGAGGATTGGCCTTGTCCCGGCCCGCGATATCCGGCGCGGAACCGTGAATGGGTTCGAACAGACCCGGCCCGGACGCGCCCACGGAGGCCGAGGGCAGCATGCCCAGAGAACCGGTGATCACCGAGGCCTCGTCGGAAAGAATGTCGCCGAAGATGTTGCCGGTGAGGATTACGTCGAACTGTGAGGGATCGCGCACCAGCTGCATGGCCGCGTTGTCCACATACATGTGGGAAAGCTCCACGTCGGCGTAATCCTTGTGAGTTTCCAGCACCACTTCCTTCCAGAGGCGCGAGGTCTCCAGCACATTGCTCTTTTCCACCGAGCAGACCTTGCGGCGACGCTGGCGGGCCGTCTCAAAGGCCACTTTGGCGATGCGGCGGATCTCTTCCTCGTCATAAATCATGGTGTTGTAGCCGGTACGGCGGCCGTTGCGCATTTCCACGCCGCGCGGCTCGCCGAAATAGATGTCGCCCGTGAGCTCCCGCACCACGATCAGGTCCAGACCCTTGGCCGCCACGTCCGGACGCAGCAGGCAGGCCCCGGCCAGTTCAGGCAGCAGCAGGGCCGGACGCAGGTTGGCAAACAGGCCCAGGGCCTTGCGGATGCCCAGCAAGCCCTTTTCGGGCCGCTGCTCCGGCTTCAGGCCGTCCCATTTGGGACCGCCCACGGCGGCCAGGAACACGGCGTCGGCCTTGCGACATTTTTCCACAGTCTCCTCCGGCAGAGGCGAGCCGGTGGCGTCCACGGCGGCCCCGCCGATGAGGGCTTCGTCAAAATCAAACATGTGGCCGAACTTCTGGGCCACAGCCGCCAGCACGCTGGCTCCCTGGGCGAGAATTTCCGGGCCGATGCCGTCGCCGGGCAACAGGCAGATGGTCTTGTTCATTGAGTAATCCTTTTTTGCACATGACATCGCGGGGGAAGGGAGATCCTTTTGAAAAAGGGTCTCCCTTCCCCCGCACCCCCATCCTCCCTAAAACTTTCAGTCGCTCCGGCGTCATTCCGGACGGAACGGCGCTCTGGCAAAAGTTTTTGGAAGCAGGGGCGCGGGGGAGAGAACCTTTTTCCAAACAGGTTTCTCCCCCGCAAAAAAACATTACGCCTTGGCCAGGCGTTCCTTCACATAGCCCACCAAGCCCCCCTTGGCCAGAATGGCGACCATGGACGGGGGCAGCGGCGGGCAGGTGATTTCCGCGCCGTTGGTCAGGTCGCGGATGCGGCCCGTGGCGGCGTCGATTTCCAGCTCATCGCCGTCGTTGAGCTTGTCCACCTCATCGCCCACTTCCATGAGCAGCAGACCCATGTTGAAGGCGTTGCGGTAGAAGATGCGCGCGAAGCTGTGGCCGATGACCACGGGCATGCCCGCGCCCAGAATGGCAATGGGCGCGTGCTCGCGCGAGGAACCGCAGCCGAAGTTGCGCCCGGCCACCAGAATGTCGCCCGGCGCCACGCGCTTGACCCAGTCCGGCTCCAGGCCGGACATGCAGTTCTCGCCCAGTTTTTTGGCGTCGCTGGTCACCAGAAAACGCGCCGGAATGATGGCGTCCGTATCAATATGTTCGCCCACTTTGTGGGCCTTGCCTTTGTAGTTCATGCTTTGACCCTCTGGAGAGATTTGAGGGAAGGAAACCCTTTGGGAAAAGGATTCCCCCTCTTCCCTCCCATCTTTCCTGAAACTTTTAGTACAGCCGCACAGTTCCATCCGATACGCTTTTACAATGCATCGGGGGAAGCGACCTTACCCGCCACCGCACTCGCCGCCGCCACCACCGGGCTGGCCAGGTAGACCTCGGAAGAAAGGCTGCCCATGCGGCCCTTGAAGTTGCGGTTGGTGGTGGCCACGGCGCGCTCGCCGTCGCCCAGAATGCCGGTATGGCCGCCCAGGCAGGGCCCGCAGGTGCAGGGCCCCACAATGCAGCCCGCGTCCATGAAGACTTCCATAAGGCCTTCTTTCAGGCACTGCTTCCAGACTGTGGGCGTGGAAGGCAGCACGATGCAGCGCACCTTTTTGTCCACCTTGCGGCCGCGCAGCACCGCCGCCGCGTCGCGCATGTCGCTGATACGGCCGTTGGTGCAGGAACCGATGACCACCTGCTGGATGGGCGTGTCCCCGACTTCGGAGACGGGCTTCACGTTGGAGGGCAGATGCGGACAGGCCACCACCGGCTCCCGGCCCGTGACGTCGATGTCCACCACGCGCTCGTAGACCGCGTCCGGGTCGGCGGCCAGTTCCATGTCCAGGCCGGGGCCGTGCTCCGCGCAATAGGCGCGGGTCTGGGCGTCCACGGCAAAAAGGCCCGCCTTGCCGCCGGCCTCAATAGCCATATTGGCCATGGTCAGACGGCCTTCCACATCCAGAGCGTCAATGACCGGGCCCCCGAATTCCAGGGCCTTGTACAAAGCCCCGTCCACGCCGATGGCCCCGATGAGCAGCAGCATGAGGTCCTTGCCGCGCAGCCAGCGGGGCATCTCGCCCCGGATGTTGACCCGGATGGTGGGCGGCACCTTGAGCCAGGTTTCGCCCAGGGCCATGGCCGCCGCGATGTCCGTGGAGCCCATGCCCGTGGCGAAGGCCCCGATGCCGCCATAGGTGCAGGTATGGCTGTCCGCGCCGATGACCAGATCACCGGGGCCCACCAGCCCCTGCTCGGGCAGCAGGGTGTGCTCCACCCCGCAGTCGCCGCCCTCGTAATAGTGAGTGATGCCCTGCTCTTCCGCGAACTTGCGACTGATCAGCACCTGATTGGCCGAATCGATGTCCTTCTGGGGCGTGAAATGGTCCATGACCAAGGCGATTTTGTCCTTGTCGAAAACCTTTTCCGCGCCCATGCCGCGAAACGACTTGATGGCCAGCGGCCCGGTGATGTCGTTGGCCAGCACCATGGATACCCGACACTGAACGATCTGGCCGTCGCTTCGCACGGCCTCGTCGGTATGGGCTTGCAAAATTTTCTGCGCAAGCGTCTGAGGCATGTTCAAACTCCTTGTATCTCCAAAACAAAAAAACTTGTTCACTTCCCTCCTGACATTTATGCGTTTTTCGTCGCCGACAAGGCAGGCCGGGCGCATAGCCGACTATGTAATCAAGCCGGGCCGCGCGGCCTGACACCGTGGGCGGCAAAAAACGCCAAATGTCAGTCGTGTTGGCAGTGAAGGCGACAACCTTCCTCTTCCCGTTTTGCCAGATGGTTCAGGGCGTCCACATAGGCCCTGGCGCTGGCCACGAAAATATCCGGATGCGTGCCCCGGCCCACGGCGGAATGCCCGTTCTCCCTGATGCGCACGGTAACCTCGCCCAGAGCGTCGGTGCCGCCGGTGATGGCGTTGATGGCATACTGCTCCAGCTCCGGCTCGCGGCCCACCATGTCGGCGATGACGTTGAACAGGGCGTCCACCGGCCCCACGCCGAAGCCCGCGCCGCTCTTTTCCATGCCGTCCACATCCATGATCACCGCGGCCGTGGGCGGCACGCCGCCGGCGTCCGAGCTCTGCACACTGACATGACGCAGGCGCAGACGGTCCGGGATGCGGTAGATTTCCTGCTGGACCAGGGCCATGAGGTCGTCGTCATGCAGGGTCTTTTTGCGGTCGGCCAACTGTTTCACGGCCTCGAAGACCAGGTTGAGCTGCTCGTCGTCCAGCTTGTAGCCCATACTCTCGAACTTGTTGCGCACGGCGTTGCGGCCCGAGTGCTTGCCGATGACCAGATTGCTCTCGGTACGGCCCACGGACTGCGGGGTCATAATTTCGTACGTTTCACGGTTTTTGAGCATGCCGTCCTGATGGATGCCGGACTCGTGCGCGAAAGCGTTGGCCCCCACAATGGATTTGTTGTTGGGGATGGGCTGGCCGATAATCATGGAAAGCAGACGGCAGGAAGGATAGAGCTGCTCGGTTTTGATGCCGTGCTCCAGGCCGTAGTAGTCCCGCCGCACGCCCAGGGCCATGGCCACTTCCTCCAGGGCCGCGTTGCCCGCGCGCTCGCCGATGCCGTTAAGGGTCACCTCGGCCTGGCGCACGCCCACCCTGAGGGCGGCCAAAGTGTTGGCCACGCCCAGACCCAGATCATCGTGACAGTGCACGCTGAAGATGGCCTTGTCGCTGTTGGGCGTGTTTTTGATCACGTAATCCACCAGAGAAGCGAATTCCTCAGGCTGGGCATAGCCCACGGTGTCCGGCAGGTTGATGGTGGTGGCCCCGGCGTTGATGGTCGCCTCCACGATGCGGCAGAGGAACTCACGTTCCGAGCGGGAGAAATCCTCGGCGGAAAATTCCACATTGTCCGTATAGGAGGCGCAACGTCTGACCCCTTCCACGGCCATCCTGAGCACGTCCTCGGGGTCTTTGCGCAACTTGTGCTTCATGTGCAGGGGGGAGGTGGACAGGAAGATATGGATGCGCGGATTCCGGGCGTCTTTCACGGCTTCCCAGCAACGGTCGATGTCGCTTTCCACGCAACGGGCCAGACCGGCCACCTGAATGTCGCCGGCCTGGGCGGCGATGGTCCGCACGGCTTCAAAGTCGCCGGGACTGGAGGCCGGAAAGCCCGCTTCCATGATATCCACGCCCAGCACTTCCAACTGATGGGCCAGACGCAGTTTTTCCTGCAGATTCATGGTGGCGCCGGGCGATTGCTCGCCGTCGCGCAAGGTGGTGTCAAAAAAGTAGACGCGATTTTTCATGGTTCATACTCCTCTGGTGTGACAAGGTATATATGCTTGCATAACGGCCGCCGTAAAGGGCGGCTGTCCAGGGAGCGCGTCATTCCGCCCGACGGGCGGCGAACCGTTACGCAGCCTTAATCGCTCTGGGGCGATAGGGCGCGTAGTAGCTGACGGTTGCGGCGGGGCAGGATCACAAAGGTGTAGATGAGTCCTCCCGCAATATAAATGGCGCAGAGCAGGAAGCCGAACAGGCGGGGAAGGGAAACCACCAGGGCGAGAAGGAAAAGAAAAGTCACCATGGTGCGGAGGGGATGGGCGCGCAGAAAGTCATACTCCTTGAAGGAGAAATAGCGCACGCGGCTGACCATCAGCACGCCCACGCCCACGGAAAGCAGCAGGGCGAAATAGGGCGTGACCGAATTCAGAAGATCCGGAAACAGCGAGGCGAAAAAGACGAAGGTCACCACAGTGCAGCCGCCCGCCGGAATGGGCAGGCCGATGAAAAAGCGCTTGCCCACGGCGGCGGTGCTGACGTTGAAGCGCGCCAGACGCAAGGCCCCGCAGGCCGCGTAAATGAAGGCCGCGGCCACGCCCAGGCGGCCGAAGGTCTGCAACTGCCACTGCCAGAGCAGCATGGCCGGCGCAAGCCCGAAGGCCACCAGATCGGCCAGGGAATCGTACTGCACCCCGAATTCGCTGGCGGTATTGGTCAGGCGGGCCACCTTGCCGTCCAGGCCGTCCATGAGGGCCGAAACCAGAATGGCCATGCAGGCTTCCTCAAAGCGGCCCTGCACCGCCCAGACCATGGACAAAAAGCCAAGAAACATGCTCAGCGTCGTGATCATGTTGGGGAGGAGGAAGACCCCCTTATGCGGCTTTTTCTTTTCCATAACGTCCATAAGTACGGGCATGGTCAGGGCGTGTCCGTCACTGCGCGCGGGCGATCACGCTTTGTCCGGCGAAAACCTGTTCGCCAATACGCACAGCCGCAACATAGCCCCGGGGCAGATAAAGGTCAACTCGCGAGCCGAAGCGGATCATGCCGTACCGCTGGCCGCGCGCCAGGGCGTCGCCCGGCTCCACACGGCAGACGATGCGCCGGGCCACCAGCCCCGCGATCTGGACCATGCTCCAGGTCCGGCCGTCCGCGCCGCGCAGGCGGTAGGCGCAACGCTCGTTGTCCGTAGAGGCCTTGTCAAAAGCCGCGTTGACGAATTTGCCCGGCCAGTAGCGGACGTCTTCCACCACGCAGTCCACGGGCGCGCGATTGACGTGCACGCTGAAGATATTCATGAAAATGCTGACGCAGCAGCAGCTTTCGTCACTAAAGGGATCGGCCCTGTCCTCGATGCGGATGATTTTGCCGTCCGCCGGGCTGACGGCCAGGCCCTCGCTGTGGGGCACGACCCGTTCCGGATCGCGGAAAAAGTGCAGACTGAACCAGAACAGGATCAGCAGCAGCAGGGCCGGCAGCCACCAGTCCAGGAGCGCGAAAACCAGGGCCGAAAGCGCTGTCAGGGCGATGCAGGGCCAGCCTTCGGGCGTAATGCCGCAGTGTGCGGGGCGCATGGCAACTCCAGAAATACGCCGCGCCCGAAGACGCGGCAAGGCGTTATAAAAAAGGAATTTAAAAGTATAGCCCGCACCGGCGCGCAAGGCAAGCCGTGAACTTACGCGCCCTCCGCCCCATACAGGCAGACCCGGTCACGGCCTCCGGCCTTGGCCTGGTACAGGGCGCTGTCCGCGCGGGCCACCAGGTCCGCCCCGGAACCTCCCTCCTCCCGCCGGGCCACGGCCACGCCGATGCTCACCGTCACATGGGGCGCGACCACGGAATCAGGATGCGGCAGACGCAGAGAGCGGATTCCGGACATGATCCGCTCGGCCACGGCCAAGGCCTGACGCTCGGTGGCATCTTCGAGAATGACGGCAAATTCCTCGCCGCCGTAGCGGAACAGGGCGTCGTTGTGGCGGTACAGCGTCGTCTGCATGGCCCGGGCCACATCGGCCAGACATTTGTCGCCGGCCGGATGCCCCAGGGAATCATTGTAGTTTTTGAAGAGGTCTACATCAATCATCAGCATGCCCACCGAGGCGCAGCGGGCGCTTTCCGCCAGCCGCGCGTCGAAGCTGCGCCGGTTGGCCACGCCGGTCAGGGCGTCCACCAGGCTGAGGCTTTCATAGCGGTTCTTTTCCTGCTCCAGCGCGCCCGAGCGCGCGGCCAGTTCCGTCAGATAGACGCGCAGGCTGGGCACGAGATCCAGCAACTGCTGCAGCTCATGGATACGCACCGGGGGCAGTTGCCGGGCCGGACTGCCGAAGCGGATCTGGCGCAGTTCATGAGCGGCCAGGGAAATGGGCGACAGGATGTGCCGGTGCAGCACCGCGACGCCCCCCAGAAGCATGGCGGTCAGCAGGCCCATGGAAACATAAAAGCCGATCCGCATGCTGCGCGCCTCGGCCCGCAGGCCTTCCATACCCGCGTAGGCGCGCTGGAATTCCTCGTTCGAGGCGGCGTTGTTCAGATCCTCAAGCGTGACGTCCAGCTCTTTCCAGAGCGCCCTGGCTTCCAGGTCGGCCTCGCCTTTTTCATTCCAGGCCTGCCCCACCACGCGCAGATCCCGCTGAAAGGCGGAGCAGGTTTCCCGCTGCGCGAAACTGAGATCCGTGCGCCGACAGAGTTCCAGCACCGGCTCGAAGCTCTTCCGGGCCCGTTCGTACCGGGCTTTGTCCGTTTCCCGGGCGGCCGACGTGACGTGGCGGGAATTGTGCGTGGGTTCAAGGGTCTGTACGTCGCCAAGAGCCAGCTTCAGGCCCCCCAGCACGGAGGACAGGCGCAGTTCATTCAGGTGCAGCCTGTCCGAGGCGTCGTCGCTGCGCTTGCGCGCGGCGGCCAGCTTCAGGATCAGATCCTGCACGGTTTTGGCCGCGTCCCTGATCTGCGGGGACTGCTCGAACACGGATTCGGCCACCAGCGCCCGTGCCTTGAGCAGGGCGGCACGGCGCTGCCGGGGATCTTCAGCCATGAAGACCACGGCGGATTCGCTGCGCAGCACATTGATGTTGTCCATGGTGCGCTGGCTGTTCAGAATTCCGGGCAGATGCTCCTCTTCCAGCGAATCCGTAATAACCCTGATAGAGTCCAGGCTGAGAAACACGACCAGACCGGCCCCGCCCAGCAGAAGCACGGCGGGCAGCATGAGCAGCGCCAGAAAACGGTAGGCGCCGATGCGCCCGATGTCCCGCCCGCCTCCGGGCCGCTCGCGTTCCGCATCCATGCCGCCGCTCCATCAATACAGGCTGTAGGGGAAATAACTGCGGTTGATCCGCCCGAACGCGCCGCTGAAACGGATATCCCGGATGGCGCGGTCCACCGCCTGACGCAACTCATCCTCGTCCTTGCGCACGCCGATGCGCACCAGACCGGGAAGCGAGTCCAGCGGCAACGGATCGCCCAACACGTCAAAATCCTGCCCCCGCTCCGAGAGCAGAAAAGAGTAGGCCGCCAGATCGTTCGCCAGAATCAGATCCAGCTCGCCCGCGCAAAGCATGTCCAGCAGACGGCCGAACTCGTCCGGCGCCACCACCGCCCGGTCGCCCCGGCGGCTCAGCGCATGGGCCAACTGCACGCTGCCGCCGCGCGCGCCGATCCTGACCATGCCTTTCGGCCCGTCACTTCCGTTGCCAGCCCTGCCGATATAGACGGAACGCGAGCGGAAATACGGTTGGGAAAAATCCATGTACGTCAGACGGTCCTGAGTGCTGCAGACCCCCATCAAAAGATCAAGACCGCCGTGGCGCATGGTTTCCAGCAAGCGGTCCAGGGGTTGGAATTCAAATTCGCACCGGCGGCCCATGGCCCGGCAAAGCTCTTCGGCCACCTCCAGATTGAAGCCCGCGCCGTGACCGCGCCTGTCCAGTCTGGAAAACGGCGGATAATTGCTGTCCAGGCCCACCCGCAACGGAGCGGTCTCCGCCGCCCACGTCCAGGAGAGCAGCAAAGACAATACAAGAAAGCCAGCAATAGATAACGGCCGCAGCGCTTGCCCAACCTTTGCCATGACACTCCCCAACCAGAACATGACGAAACCGGGATACCACGTCGACTACGGCGCGACTGCTGAAATATAGAACTTCTTGGCGGCAAGCGCAACGCGCCGGTCCGTTGCGTTCCCCTTGCCTGATGGCCGGCGCGTGGCTATATTGTCTCTATGAAGGTTCTGGCAAAAAAAATCCGTTCCGCCACCATGGCGTTTGCCGCACTGGCGCTGCTGGCTGCGCTGGCGGGGTGCGGCCCCAAGGATATCGGAGCGGGTTCCTCCTCGGATGAGGAGCGCGGCGCGTTGCCGCCTCCGGCGGAACAGATGCGCTATCCCATGACCGGGACCAGCAACACCCAGCGCATGCTCTATTATTATAACCGGCCTGACGTCATGAGCCGGATGCAGGACTGGCGGATCAGCCGCTTCAATCGCCTGACCGGCGGCCGGCCCTCGCCCGAAGACCCGGCCTACCGGGCCGTGCCCAAACAGCGCAGCCCCTTCCGGCAATAAGCGTCCATGGATCCCGTCACCCATGCCGCCAGCGGCGCCGTGGCCATGCTGGCCCTGCCGTCCCGTCCCGTTACCCGCTGGGCCGTGCCCTTGGCCGCTCTGGCCTCGGCTTCGCCCGATCTGGACATTGTTTTCGCTTCCACGCCCCTGCAATTTCTGCTGCTGCACCGGGGCATCACGCACTCCTTGGCCGCCATGCCCGTGCTCGGCCTGCTGCTGGCTCTCTGCTGTTATCCGCTCTGGCGGGCTTCCACACCGGGGCGCTGGAGTTTCGGCAAGGTCTGGCTGCTGACCTGCGCCATGGTGCTTATGCACATCTGGCTGGATGTGGTGACCACTTACGGCACCATGATTTTCCTGCCCTTCTCGCACGAGCGGGTTCGGCTCAACGGCGTCTTCATCATCGACCTGCTGCTTACCCTGCCCCTGCTCTGGGCCGTCTGGCGCTGGCGGCGCAGACGCGGGCTCATGCTTCTGGCCCTGGCCTGGGTTTTCGTCTATCCGGCCCTGGGCGTGGGGCTCAACGCCCGGCACGCGGCGCAGGCCGAAGCCCGTCTGCAAGCCGAAAACCGTCAGGTCAGCCATCTGACCGTGCTGCCCGACGCCTTTGCGCCTTTTTTCTGGCGGGTCCTGTTTGAAGAGCAAAGCCAGGACGGCATGCGGGTGCGGGAGCAAAGCCTGGACGCCCTGGGGCGGCCGCGCGCGCCCGAAACATCACATCAGGCCGCGCCCGTCGCGCAGGTCACGGCTCTTTCCCGCCAGTCCGTAACCTGCGAATCGTTTTTCCAGTTCACACTCTTGCCGGTCGTGTCTCCATTACGGGCCGGGGACGCGCCGGAAACGCCCCCAGGCGTCCAGGACGCGCAAGCTCTTCTGTTTTACGATCTGCGCTTCGGCAGCGGCCTGGCTTTTGTGCGCAGACTCATGGCCCTGCGCCCCCACGCGGATATTCCTTTCCAGCTCATGGTTGAAACCGCTCCGGCGGAAGCCGCGCCCGGCGCGGCAAACGGAGAACCGCGCCTGCTGCGCGAGCGTCTGCGTTTTTCAGACAGCAAGCGTGATTCACACTGGCAGCGGCCGCGCGCCCCCCGGCCCCCCACCCTTGCCGAATGGCTGGTGGGGCTGCGTTGAGAACGGATCGGCGATCATGACCGGCTCCCCACTGCTTGCGCCCGGCCTCTACTTGCAGTATGTGCCAGGAACCAGTCCATGAGAACGGCTTCGTCGTTGGGATTGGCAAAAATCATAGCCTCTCAGTAAGGATGCGCAATATGGAACGTACGTTTTCACATCTGGACGCCCAGGGCAACGTAACCATGGTGGATGTGGGAGACAAAATTCCCAGTAAACGCGTGGCCGTTGCCGAGGCTGTGGTGGAGCTGGCCCCGGCCACCCTAGAGCTGCTCAAAAAATCGGCCCTGCCCAAGGGCGACGTGCTGGCCTGCGCCAAAATCGGCGGCATCATGGCGGCCAAACGAGCCAGCCAACTGATCCCGCTCTGCCACAGTCTGAATCTGAGTTATGCGGACATCCGTTTTGAAGTGCGCGACATGCCGCCGCAGGTGCGCATTGAGGCCGAAGCCCGCACCGTGGGCAACACCGGCGTGGAAATGGAAGCCATCGTGGCCGCCCAGAGCGCCGCGGCCATCATCTACGACATGTGCAAGGCCGTACAGCGCGACATCGTCATCAGCCGGGTGCGGCTGCTGCACAAGAGCGGCGGCAAAAGCAGAGAATTCAACGCTTCGGAACTGCCCGCATGATTGCGCCGCACATTGATCCCGTCGCCGTTTCCATCGGCAGTCTCCAGTTGCGCTGGTACGGCCTCATGTACCTCATCGGTTTCGCCGTGGGCTGGGTTCTGGGCCGCTGGCGGGCGTCGCGTCCCGGTTCGGGCTGGCGACCGGCCGATGTGGATGATCTGCTGACCTGTGTCATGCTGGGCATCATTCTTGGCGGGCGTCTGGGCTATGTGCTCTTTTACGATCTGCCGGTCTATATTCATGATCCCATGGAAATTCTGCGCATCTGGAACGGCGGCATGTCCTTCCACGGCGGCCTGCTGGGCGTGCTCGGGGCCTTCTGGTACTTCGCGCGCAGCCGCAAGAAGTCCTTTCTGGAGGTCTCGGACTTTGTGGCTCCGCTGGTGCCGCAGGGCCTTTTCTTCGGCCGTCTGGGCAACTTCATCAACGGCGAACTCTGGGGCAAGGTCAGCGACGCGTCCTGGGCCATGGTCTTTCCCGGCGGCGGCCCGTACCCGCGCCACCCTTCCCAGCTCTATGAAGCGCTGCTGGAAGGCATGGCGTTGTTCATCGTGGTCTGGATCTATTCCGGCAAACCGCGCAAGCCCGGCGCGGTGTCCGGCCTGTTCGCCATAGGCTACGGACTGTTCCGCTTCATGGTGGAGTTCGTGCGCGTACCCGACGCCCAACTGGGATATCTGGCCTTCGGCTGGCTGACCATGGGCCAGGTTCTCTGTCTGCCGCTGATTCTGGCCGGACTGTGGCTGCTTCTGCGCAGAGACGCCACGCCGGACGGGCACGGACGGGTCTGAACGCGTCCGGCGACGCCGGTTGACAGGTGCGGGCTTTTTTGTGAAGCTGTTCGCCGTTTATACACGTTTTTTACGGAGGCCCCATGGCTAAGGAAGGTTCCATAGAAGTCGACGGTGTGGTGCAGGAAGCCCTGCCCAACGCCATGTTCCGCGTGGAACTGGAAAACGGCCACGAAGTGCTGGCCCATATTTCCGGTAAAATGCGCAAATTTTACATCCGCATCCTGCCCGGCGACCGCGTCAAGGTGGAACTCTCCCCCTACGATCTCACACGCGGCCGCATCACCTATCGCATGAAGTAAAACGCCGGGCGCGGCGCTTCTCCCTACTTCACTTTTCCCCAGCTCCTACGCCGGATTCCGTCGGTGCGCCCGTAACACGGCCACCGGCGTCTTGTTGCATTCTCAGAACAGTCCGGCCCAGTGCAGGCCCCACACACAGAGCAAAGCCCAGAGCCCGGCCAGCACGTCGTCCAGCATGACCCCGAAGCCGTCCGGCAACCAGTTTTCAGAAGCGCGCACCGGCCAGGGCTTGGCGATATCGAAAATACGGAAAAAGACAAAAGCCGCGGCCACCAGCCAGAAGCCCGGTTCCGCAAAGGGCAGCAGCACCAGCCAGACGCCCACCAGTTCGTCGATGACCACCTCGCCGGGGTCTTTGCGGCCCAGCAGTTTTTCCGCGCGTGTGGCGGCCAGCGCGCCCAGCACGAAGAGCAGCAGTAAGACCAGCGCCCGCCCGCCCATGCCGAGAGGCAGAAAAAGAAAAGGGGCCAGCAGGCAGGCCAGGGCCGTGCCCCAGGTGCCCGGAGCCTTGGGGGCCAGACCGGCCACGCCCAGACGGCAAAACGCCAATATGCACGCATCCCGGAAACGCATAGTTCCTCCAGTTCAGGACAGGACCGCCATACGCGGCCTGCTCCGTATATAACCGCTTCCCGGCGGCAAGACCAGTCACCGTGTTGCCTAATGCCGGGCTTTGACATATAAAACCGGCAGATTGAGGCCGCTATGGATAAGAATCGCAGCGAAATTTTCGGGCAGTTCAGTTACGACGAAAGCCTGACCTACGAAGAACTGCTGGACGTGGAAAACACGCTGACCGCCGACCTGGAAGCCCTGCTGCAGCGGGCCGGCGCCGCGCACCTGGACTTTACGCCGCTGGGCGATGCGCTGATGTGCCAGTGCGCCTTTGAGACGCACAAGCTCTACGTCTACCGCAAAATCGCGCAAGAGGCGGCGGCCCTGCTGCCGCGCGGCGTCACGGGGCGTCTGCTGTGTGTGGACAAAAGTCTGGCCGCCCTGCATGTCTACTGGATTCAGCCCGGCCAGTGGCAGGAAGAAGAGCGCCCCGTGCCCGTAGACCCGCCTCAGGGGCTGAAAACCTGGCGCGTGCCTGTTGCCTCCGACGCGGCGGGATCAGCGGGCACCACGGAGAATGAGAACTGAAGGTCGGCGCGCTGACGCTGGCAACGGCCCGTCTTGCTGCTGTGACAATGCCCGGATGGTGGAATTGGTAGACACAAGGGACTTAAAATCCCTCGGCCTCTGGCTGTGCCGGTTCAAGCCCGGCTCCGGGTACCAAACAAAAATCTAATAAAGCGAGCCTGATACTCGGCTTCCCCCCCTTCCCCTCACTTCCAAACTCACATGTTTCGCATCAAGGTTGCATCAGAGAACGCTCTTCCCGCAACCTGAGCGCGCTCCGCTTTTATACGCCGACGCTTCTTATCACCGCTCGCGGCGTCTTCGACGGCCAAGGCCGCACACAATCTTTCTGCGGTATTACGCCCGCGCAGGGTCAGATATCGGCCGAGGGCAGCCGGCACGGATTCCAGTGTCCCGGCAACCCGAATTGCACCACAGAAACTCCGCCGCCCGGGGACCATCAAAACGGACAATCTGGCCCAGATTACGCTGCGTTGCCCGCAAGACCGGCTGCGTTCGATCCGTTGGCTACACCTGTTCCGGTAAGATGCCTGTAAACCAAGGATAGCGTTTAAGAGAGAGGCATGATATGAGGGGTCATATTCAATAATTACTTCAGTGTAAGGTTTTGATAGGTTGCTCGCTCTCTCCCTGATCGGTAGCGAGGACAGCTATAAAAATGCCAACTGACGGCCAGAGGCCGAGAAAAATAATTCGCGGATAAGTTCTGTCTTCTACCGCCCTAGTGCCGGCAGGATTTGGGGTAAACCAGCGAACTGGCCCAAAATGGACGAACAGTCAGCGTCATGGAGACTCTGCGGATCTTGTTGATGAAAATTCCCGGCCAGACGTTGCCGGAACAAGCTGACGAAATATGAATTCGGTTTGTGCCGGCTCTGACCAAGGAGCCACTCACTGGTGATGTGATTGCCTTACGGCGGTGTCTGGGACGTAGCAGTTTGCTTCACACCTTATCAAGAAGCGTGGTTGTTCCCGGCGTTATTCTCTGAGGGAAGAAAGGAGCCGGTTTCGGCGCTGACCCATGGAAAAATCGCGGGCAAATGCTTCTTCTGGACATGAAATGTCTTGGCAAAATTGGCGGAGTCGGGCACAGGAAAGCGGTAACGCGGCAAGTCCGCGCCAGGTTGGGAATACTTGCATGCCTGCATGAATGACACTTCCAAGAGGACATCTTCAAAACTGTCTGTGAGCATGAACAACGTGTTGGCATCTACACCTAGAGTGACATTGCCCGGACGAATATCTATCAATACATCTCACTATGTATAGCTTTCGGTATTTTTTGATAGTATGCGCTGATATTATTGAGGAAGCATGAAGAAAGTATTTTCGCCCCTATTTGCAGATTTTTGGCGTATATTGTCAACCATTTCGCCCCGCAACAGAACAAAAACCTATTTGTTGTTTCTGCTGATGGCTCTTCAGTCTGCATTGGAACTTTTTTTTATACTTACCCTCACATATCTCGGTGCGGCCTTGACTTCGCCGACCATGCTTAATGAAAATTATATTTTTAAGGGATTATATTTCTTGTCGCCGCAACTCAAAGCCTGGGGGCAAAACCCACGATATTTGCTACTTATTGCTGGTTGTATTGTGGTGACTGCTTCTGCATTGAAGAATATTGTCAGCTACATTGCCGGCCGGACGACTATTCGCTTGAGTGAGCGCGTTTCAATTGATCTCGGCGAAGAAATTATGCAGCGATTTCTTTACAGTAACTATATGTGGCATTTGTCAGCGGAAAGTTCATCTGCTTTTCAATGTATGCAATGGCGTAGCCAGTTGGCTTTGATGCTCATTTCTCAGCTTTCGATGTATGCCTGCATGCTGACTGTGATAATATTGTTCTTCAGCCTTGTAGGCCATGAACCTGCCCTAACGACTATCGTTATCTGCTTTTTAAGCTTTTCCGGTTTTATGTTATACCGCTTTCTTCGCCAAAACGTTGATAAATCCGCTCTATGCATGGCTGAAAGCGTACAAGATGAAACACGTGCAATTCTATGTGCGACAAGGGGGATACGCGATGTCCTTATCTACAGGCAGCAGGAGGTTTTTCTCCAGTCTGTTGTAAGGGCTGCAGAGCGAGGAATGTCAGCTCGTGTTTTTAACACGATCGCGCCGACTATTCCTACCTGGGTGCTTGAGAGCATTGCTTTCGGCGTTGTGGTTATTGCGCTATTCTATCTTGTTTTTATTGAACAAGCTGACATCCCTCGAATAACCATGGCCCTTGGCTTGCTTTTGCTCACGGCTTGGCGTGTCATGCCTTATGCCAACAGGGTAGTGAGCTTTCAGGTGACAATCCGCTCTGTGCATCCGATGGCAATGGCCGTACTGGAATTACTGGAAAAATTGCGAAATGAGCCACGCGCGGCGCTACCGACTCCTGATGAAAATTTCAGTTTTGTCAGATGCCTTTCCTTGCGAAACGTCTGCTTCCGTTACCCCGGAGCGGAAAAGGACAGCCTGAAGAATCTGACACTTGATATCCCTGTAGGCAAGAAAGTGGGCATCATCGGGCCGTCCGGAGGAGGAAAAAGCACTCTTGTGGGAATGCTTAGCGGACTTCTTGAGCCAACCGGCGGGAAAATTATGGTTGACGGGCAGCCCTTGACCCCCTCACGGGCAGCTGCATTCGCCCAGTTTATCGGTTATGTGCCGCAAACCCCTTTTCTTTTTGCGGGAACGCTGGCGGAGAATATTGCGTTCAGCCAATGGGGCAAGCCGTGGGACAAAGAACGGGTTCGTGATGCCTGCCGAAAAGCGGCTATTGACTTTGTGGACAATCATCCGCTCGGTTTAGAGCAGTCTATTGGCGAGAATGGAGCCGGGCTTTCAGGCGGGCAAGCCCAACGTGTATCCATCGCGCGTGCAATGTATACTTATCCCAAACTACTTATATTTGATGAAGCCACCAGTGCTTTGGATCAAGCCAATGAAGACAGCATACAGCGCACCATACAGCATTTATCCGATGAAGTTACATGCATTATAGTTGCACATCGTTTAACTACTGTTGAACATTGCGATTTCATCATATGGATGGATAAAGGTGAAATTGTTTTGCAAGGAGAATCCTCCTATGTACTTGAGCAATATCGCGCATCGCAACGTCATGGCAGCAATGCAAAATAATTTTTGCATAATAATCTGCCGCTACACCCTTACAAAAAAGTAAGTCTGGAACTTTTTTGAAAAACTTTTTTATTTTGAACCCAATATTGGGAGACGCCTTGAGCATATTATTTACTTTGCTGTCGTCGCATCAAAAACGATCAGCTCCAAAGTAAAAAAGCTCTGTTTCCCTATTGAGCGCTTTAGTGAAGATACGATTAGAAAAAATTATATACTATATCATAAAATGAGGTTGCCTTGAGATGGCGTTCAGCAAAAAAATTGCGACAGTAACTATTGTTACACGCTCATATATTCCTTTCGCGCGTGTTCTACTCGACTCTATAAGAAAAAACTATCCAGACATGTCTCTTTACGTGATCTTGCTGGATACGTTGAATGGAGATTGTTCTTGTGGCGATGAGGTGGAAGTCATTCCAGCGGTGGAGCTTGGCATTCCCGAATTAGACAATATGCTGGAGCGCTATACCAACACTGAAATGTGCGTGGCGCTGAAACCCTTTGCAGTCAGAGAAATCTTTCGCCGTTCTCATGACGAAATCGAAGGTGTAATCTATATGGATAGCGACATTTATGTCGTTTCCCCTATGGAAGAACTTGAAGAGATTGTCAATGACGGAGTGGAAATTGTGCTGACGCCGCATTTAAGCAGGCCCAGTATCGATGGGAGGACATCTGATCTGACCATGCTCAAATGTGGCGCTTATAATATGGGGTTTGCTTATTTTGCCAACACAACTTCAAGTCGCGCCATATTGGATTGGTGGGCGCACTGGTTAGTCCATTTTTGCTATGAAGACTTTACCGCCGGTTTGTTTGGCGATCAGAAATGGATGGATCTGCTTCCATGTTTTTTAGATAATTTCAAAATCCTCCGCCATGATGGCTACAATGTTGCGTATTGGAACATTGATCAGCGTCCGGCAACACGCCGCGGCGCGCAATGGTTTGCGTCTGACGTTCCGTTGCGGTTTCTGCATTTCAGTTGCCCGGCAATTGAGCCGGAACCCATGTTTTCAAAAAATCTGGACAGATATCACGCTGAGGATATCGGTGAATTGTCGTTAATAGTCGCTGACTACGCCCGCCGGATTGTCAAGGCCGGGCTGCATGAGTATTCGGCATTGCCTTGCGGTTTGCGCAGAACCTGTTTGACCCGCATTGATCCGCGCGGGAATCGTGTCATCGCCCTGACGTCGCGTGATGTTCGGCCTATGTCAAAAAGTGTAAAAGTGCTGTGCCTGATGTTGCTCTTTCCACTGGCCTGCGTCATGCAGATAAAAAGCATGCAACCCAGGCGGACGCTGCAAAAGATAAAAGCTTTTGGGAAATCATTCCTGGGTTCTGCCTTGTTTTCTCCTGAAGACAGCTATCAGTGGTTACAGCGGCAGAATGCCATTATCAGGTTTCTGACGGAAAAGCCTTTTCTTTTAGCCGTGTATTTACGGCGTAAGGCGCGGTCAATTCCGGCTCTGGCCGGCGACATCAGAAAATGGGGGTTATCCAGTATTTTTGCGTTCGGTCAGGAATGCTTGGGGACCATTCCCGTATCACCACGTGGGATTCTTGTGACGGACGCCAGAGTTCCCCATCATGATATGATTGCGGCAGATCTGACAACCTTTAATCTGCTGAAGGATCTGGTTTCATTCGGCTATACCGTGACGTTCCTGCCCTGGGGGGCGCCCTGGCCGGATCGCTATGCCAATGACCTGCGGCGACTGGGAGTTATTCTGGATTATGTACCGGAACAGCATGGCAGTAGCGCGGATTATGTGAAAAAATTCGGCCATCGTTTCTCCAAATTTTATTTGCAGCCAATGGGGCTGGCATCGGAACTTGTTCCGATAATCAGATCTGTGTCACCCAAGGCAAAGATCATATTTCACGCTGCGGATATCTGCTTTGTCCGTGAACAGCGCGAAGCCGAGCTCGCGCACGACAAAAAAATGCTGAAAGCGGCCGCCGCCACAAAAAAAACCGAGCTGGATTTAATTCGCAAAGTGGATCACCTCGTCGTTATCAGCGACAGGGAAAAAGAATTTATCACAGCGGAAATAGGCAATTCCACGCCGATTTCCTCCTTCACATGTCTTTACTCCAAGTGCGTGGAACGGCCTCAGCCTTTTGAGAACAGAACCGGGGTTATTTTTATAGGTGTGTTCGGGCATCGGCCCAATGTTGACGCTGTTCTCTGGTTTGCCAAGGAAGTTTGGCCACTGGTAAGAGAACATGCGCCGGACATGCTCTTCCATGTCGTCGGCAACTACGCACCGCCTGAAATTCAGGAGTTGCATGGTAAGGACGGCATCATTATCGAAGGTTTTGTTGAAAACCTTGACCCGTTATTGAGCTCGGTTCGTATTGCAGTGGCTCCTTTACGCTACGGCGCGGGCATCAAGGGGAAAATCGGCACAACCATGGGAGCCGGCATTCCCAATGTATGCACCAGCATTGCAACTGAAGGCATGGGCATACACGCTGGCGAGCAGGCGCTTGTGGCTGACGAACCCGCGGATTTTGCCGCGGCGGTGCTGCAATTGCATGCTGATCCGGAGCTCTGGAAAAAGCTCTCACAGGCGGGACAGGATCTGGTTAAAAACCAGTTCAGCGTAGAAGCGGGAACAAGGCAGTTTGAGCAGGTTTTACGTGAAGCGGGATTGTGGATTGATAAGGAGGCGGGAGATGCTTGAGCAGAATTTTGAGAAGACGACTGATATCGGCAAGCCTGACAGATCAGCGTCCGGCTTTCAATTCCCAATGAAATATCCAAATTTATCCGAGGAAAAGCTGTTTGAACTCAGAAATATTATTACGAAAAGAGGATCAGCATCCCAGACAAAGACAGCTTACCAGGATGCGGTTTTATTTTTTATAAGGTCTAACGCCTTCCGTGGGGACAATGTGGTAGAAGTCGGCTGTTACAAAGGCGGCTTGACTGTTCAATACGCGTATTTATGCCAGCAGCTTGGTAAAAAGCTGCATGTTATTGATTATGATAAGGAACTTTTGGAAGAAACCAAAAAATTGGTCTATGAATTGGGATATGGCAATGTAGCTTCCTTTTACAACATGGATTATGAAAGTTTTGTGTCTTCAGAGTCATTTCCACAAAATACAATTGCAACAATTATTGATGCAGATCATAGCTACGCTGGCTGTCTCAAAGATTGCAATACCTTGAAAAAAGTCCTGCCTTCCATGTATGGCGTTATCTTTCATGATTTTACCTTACGCTATACTACTTGGGACGGCGTTGGAGTTGACAAGGCCATTTACGAAGTTTTTGGACAGCATGTTAGGCTTTATCCAATCGGTTTTCAGTCCGTTTGCTCAGAAACCCCCACCCCGGAGGGGGCCTATCTTGAGAGCAATGAGGGCGTTATTATGGTTGTGCCTTGGCAGCCTGCCGATGTTTTTGCGCAGAAAGAACCACCCTCCAAACTTCGGCAATGGCTTGTCAGAACGCCAATTTTGGGCCCCTTGCTCGCCAAATGCTGCAATATGACAGATAAATAATGGCATTCATCCAGGATTAAGCAATGGCCATATATGTAAACGGAATGGGCGGCGGGATTGGCCGGGCGTTGTGGCCGGCTCTTGCCGCCCTGGACGCCAAACGGATATCAGGTTCACCCGGCAAGGGACAACTGACCTGTAATTTGCAAAACCTGTCGGACTCTGACGGCGATTGGTTTTGCCCCGGTGATGTCTTCATTTTTCCGGCGGCGTGGTCAAAACCCGATCAATGTCGCAAAGATCCACAGGGAGCATGGCTGGTTAATGTTGAAAACACAGGCCGCCTGATTGAAAAAGCTCTGGAGAAAAAAACGACAGTCATTTTTTTCTCGTCAGATACGGTGTACGGACAACAAAAATGCACTCTGGACGAAAATTCGCAACTGCTTGCTACTGAAGAATATGGCAAGATGAAGGCGGCGATTGAGCGGCGCTTCTCTTCCGCAACAGGTTTTTGCGCCTTAAGGCTGTCATATGTCACCTCTTTTTGGGATGGTGTAACCCGTTATTTCATTGATTGTGCGAAAACCAGGAAAGTGGCGGAAGTTTTTGAAGGATATGAGCGTAATATGGTGTGGATTGACGACGTTATTGCGGCTACCTGCGCCTTGACCGCAATGGGATGCCGGGGTGAAGTTTTGCCTCGAGCCGTAAATGTGGGCGGGGCGGAGTGTATTTCCCGGAGGCAAATGGCCGAGGCCTTTGCCAACGCCGTTGATGACTCACTGCAGTATAGGGAAGTGGCTGCTCCGGATAATTTTTTTTCGTCGCGCCCGCGCAGAATTGCACTTGATGTCTCGCTTTTGACTTCTATATTGCAGCGTTCTCCGAGTTCGCTGGGAGAAGCTTACAGAAAGCACAAAGGAGCTTTGCATGATTAGGAAACGTGCATTTATCACCGGTATAACGGGAATGGTGGGATCGCACCTCCTTGATTTTCTTATCAAGAATACAGATTGGGATATCTATGGCCTTCTGCGTTGGCGCAGCCCGCTGGAGAATATTCATGACCACCTGGGCAGAATCAACCAGAAAGACAGAATTTTTTTGCTGTACGGTGATTTGAACGATCCCATGTCGTTGCAAAAAGCCGTCGCTGATGCACAACCGGATTATGTATTTCACCTGGCCGCGCAAAGTTTTCCTCGTACCAGTTTTGATGCGCCTCTTGAAACTCTGCACACGAATATTCTTGGTACCACAAGCCTTCTGGAAGCGATTCGGCACACTCCCGGCTGCTCCCCGGTCATACACGTGTGCGCTTCTTCGGAGGTGTTTGGTCGAGTCCCCAAGGAAAAATTGCCGATCAATGAGGAATGCACATTCCATCCCGCCTCCCCATATGCCATTTCCAAAGTTGGGACTGACCTGGTTGGGCGTTATTACGCGGAAGCTTATGGCATGATGGTTATGACTACCCGCATGTTCACCCACACCGGCCCCCGTCGGGGCGACGTGTTTGCCGAATCCACGTTTGCCAAACAGATCGCACTCATTGAAGCGGGCCTGATTCCCCCTGTAGTAAAAACAGGCAACCTGAATTCACTTCGTACATGGGCTGACGTTAGAGATGCGGTGCGCGCCTACTACATGCTGGTGACTGTCAATCCTGTTTGTGGAGCTTATTACAACATCGGTGGTACGCATGTCTGCTCTGTAAAGGATATGCTGCAAACGCTGCTGAGTTTTTCAACTGTCAAGAATATTGCGGTGGAAACGGACAATGATCGTTTGCGTCCCATTGACGCGGATCTTCAGGTTCCCGATACGTCAAAATTTACCAGCCATACAGGCTGGAAACCTGAAATTCCATTTGAACAAACGATGATGGACTTGCTTGATTATTGGCGTGAACGTGTCCGGATTTTGGGCGCAACGCTTGTGCGATAAGTATATAGTGTAGAGGCGCAATCTTTATTGCGCCCCTCAGTTTTTTGAAGCAGGAGTTTTGAGGCTGGAGGAGTTGCACCTTCAGGGCACAAAGCTTGACTGTCCCCGGTATGCATCTGCTTCTGACCGGGATAGCTCTGCATTGGTGCAACATCCCCCAGCCGCCATGGGCATGCAAACATCTGGCGGATGCAGCATGATGGTTGCATATTTCTTCATGGTTGTTTTGTTTTTATCTGGTGCAGATGAAACCGACCTGTGGCTGTTTTAATCCGAACAGTGAGCATGGTTTTTAAATACCACGACCGTTCCTATAGAAACTCATCACCTTTGACAGCTTTAAGCAGGTCTGGCGCATGCACACATTTTTCCTCTTTGTGCAAAAAATGCGTAACAATCCCACAGCGCTGATTGTTTCACTAAGCGTGCTGCTTACAGCATTGCGTTTTTTTATTGTTAATCCGGCTGATATTGCGGTCCTTCGCAATGAAGAAGTATCCATATATTTACATGCGGCAGAAAAAAGTTTTTTTGAACTTTTTATGATGCCCGACAGCAACTATATTAATCTTATAAATAAATTTTGTGCTGTTATTGCCTTAAAAGGGCTAAAGGCTTTTGACGAATTCGCACAGGTCCAAAATATACTTAACTGGTTTTTTGCAGCACTTTGTAGTTCATTTTTTCTGACAAAGCGTTTTGATATTCTTATAGCTTCATGGAAAGTGAGGCTTGCTTTATGCTTTTATCTCTACTTGCTCCCAATACAAGATTTTTATATGGTGTTTAGCCAAGGTTATTATCTTGTATTTATATTACTTTTTTATTTTCTTGCCCTATCTGACAAAAAGGCCCTGTCTTCCAGGGAAATTGTAGTTATTTGCGTGACTGCTCCGTTCGCGGTGTTCAGCAAACCCGTATTTTTTGTTTTTGGCTTTGCTTTTCTGGGCATTCTGTTCATGCGCATATCTCGGTGCATCCGCCATCGCCGCACACTGGATGCCCATTCAGGGCTGCTGGTATATCTGCTAGTGTTGTATGCTTTCCAGGCATGGTTTACAATAACTCACTACTCCTACATGGAGGAATTCGCACACCATTTAGACAAGACTAATCTTCTGGGACTATTGTTTTTTCTTGGGAAGAAAATCGTCATCTTTCTTGGGTATGGTTTGGTGTGCCCTCTGGCCCACATTTTGCCGCCCAACGCTGCAAATGCACTTTGTTTTATATCCGGATTGGCCGTAGCTGGAACTATCTTGGCGAATTGTGTTGCGTTCTGCAGAAACAGACAATGGATCAGGCTTGTCACTTTGGGGCTTTTTGCCGCATCCTCATTGCTTTCGCTGTATGGCGCAATTTCAGTCGATTTTCTTTATCAACGTTATTTTATTCAAGATATTTTCGCAGTTCAGTGGAGCCAGCGAATGATTTTCCCTGTCATCCTACTTGCGCTCTTTTCGTGCGCATTTTGGGTGCAACGCCTGCGCAACCGATATGAGAAAATTAGTATTGCCTTGATATGGGCGCTGTGTGCAACAAGCTACTGCATATCTTCATGGAATTTTTGGAATACTGGCTATCTGCCCAGTTTTATGTGGAAACAAACCCGTCCGTTACTTGAAGAACGCTATCCCTTTATTCCCCATGCATATGGCATGGAATTTTATTACATGCGTGGGTTACAGTTTGTTTCGACGGAAATGCCCTTGAAGATCACAGGCCGCGCTACATTGGCCGCGCCAGACGTAGCGATGGGTAAAAAGGTGCATTATTTTGTTTTGAAGCAAAAACCGGGTTCCGATGCCTTGGCCCTGTCGCCTTCGGATGCTCTAATGGTCAGAGTTGGTGAGGTTGAATACAAGGCTCGTCTTGTGAATCCGGGACAGAACGAGCAATATCTTTTCAAGTTTAACGGATTTGTACCGTCGGAGGCATTCAGGGAGTTCCATGTTGCGGCACGCGAAATATCGCTGCCGGGCCGGGCTCTTTCCGGCTACATCATAGGCTTTTGACGAGGCTGCTGCATGCATTGGCGGCAAGAAATTTTTCTTCCGCGCTTTTTGAGTATTGCTTACATATATGCAAGAAGCAGTTTTACTGATCCAGATGCTTGCGATGTTTTGCCGTGGGAAGAATCCCCTGATTTTAAAACATTCTTACTTCCAGCTTTTTCCGTGGATTTTTGTAGTAGTGCCGAACATATTTCTGATGCCCTCTGGTTGCAGAGAGGGAAATATTTTTAACAGGATTGCATTTACAATGTTTATATTATGCCCCACGGGATACTTCAGGCAAATGTGTCTTTCCCGTTTGCGCCTTCAATATTTTTTGAGCAAAAAATATAATAAATCAGAGTTTTAACATTGTCTTTTAGTAAGGAATTTCCATTTTTTGGATAAATCAAGTTCCCGGATAAAAACTACAAAGATTGAAAATTATCGGGGTTGGAAAACCCTTTGAAGAAAGCACCCTAGGTGGACAAGTGGTGTAATTATGAAAAACCCCGCAGTTGATTCACGTGATGCATATAACTAAGGCTCTTTCCAATGAAAGTATGCGATAATATGCTGGCGCCTTCTCTCCCTCTGCCGTCATGCGCACAGGCGAAAAACAGCGGCCAGGAGCCCCCATCAAAAAGGGATCCGGCAGGTATGTTTTTTCAGGGCATACCAGTGTGGGCACGGCTGACGGCATGCGTGGTCGGCGGGCTGGTTCTCGCATGGCTGAAGCTTTCTTTTTTTACGGAAAACGAGACAATGACGGCCTTGTGGGAGGAAACGTCTATTTATCTCAATGCATACCATCTGCCGTTTGGAACTTTTTTGGCTTTTCCAGATGCCGGTTACATCAATTTTCTGCCAAAGTTGGCAGCATTTCTCACAGTGCGCACTTTTGGAATGATCGACATATATCCGCTGGCGTTCAAATTTGTGAGCTTTTTTCTTTCAGCGCTGGCCTTGCTGGTTTTTCTTTCCAAGCGTTTTTCCGATCTGATTCCTTCTGTGACAATACGGCTGCTACTCTGCCTGCTGCTTTTCTTCTTTCCGGACCATGACCTTTATGCCTCATACAACAGCGCTTATTATATTGTTTTTTTACTCAGCTACTATGTACTCGCACTGTCAGGCACGGACAAACTTGAAGGAAAAGAATTTGTTTTTATTCTGTTGACCGCACCGGCGGCAGTGTGGTCAAAGCCGGTTTTCTTCTTTTTTGGCCCAGTTTTTCTTTTTGTTGGGGCACTGTGTTGCCGGCGGGCAATCAAAACAGCCGGAACCGACTGGTTCAAGATCGCAGGCTGCGCCTGGCTGCTGATTCTTTATGCATGTCAGCTGCTCTTTACCCTGCTTTACTATCCAGACCTCGGGCCTTCGGGATTCGCCGAACTCGCCGGGCATGGCAATGCGTGGCAGCAGGCTTTGGTGCTGGCGGGCCGGTTCATCCTCTTTTGCGGTTATGGACTGGGGATGCCTCTTAATGTCCTGCTCAGTTCACAGTTCGGCTTCTTTCTGTATGGATTTTTGGGACTGTGCCTTGTTGGTATTTTCGTGGCAAACATGCGGCATTATGCGCAATGTGGCCAAGTCGATATTGTCTTGCTGTCTGTGGCCCTTATAGGGTGCTGTGTACTGTCGATATATGGAATTTTGCAATCACAATGGTTGTATACTTGTACGTTTACTGACGCGCTTTTCAACCGGCCATGGGATCATCGCCATCTTTTTCCTTTTATTGTTTTTTCAAACATCCAGTTCATTTCTTTTGCCGTGCGGCGGGGCCGATTTCGTATTCCCAATTTTTCCGCCATCTTTCTCATTGTCTTGACAGTGGCTTCTCTGAGTATGGCTTTCCCGATGGGACAGGGGGCATTGTATGCATACTCCCTGACCTGGCCTGAAGCCAGAACGCTTTTGATGGAACCGGATACAGTGATCCCCATTCCGCAGATGATGCCGGAATGGCTGCCTTCGCACGAAGTCGCTCTTACAAAACCAGAACCCGGAAAATATGATTCCCGCCTGCAAGGGATGTTCTTTTCGCCGCGCTGCAACTGGCTTAGCGGTGTTCTGGCGGCACGCACAGTTGAAAAGAATTCGTTGGCGCCGCAGACATGCGATTTTCATGTGTCTGCTGTTCAGCCGGACAGAAAAATCAAGTATCTGTTGCTGTTCCCCCAAAATAGCGAACAGGTTTTTTTGCCGAAAGAAACCCTGCTGACGATTCAGCAAGAGGAAACGCATACCAGCGCCAAGCTGGTTAACCCAGGTGCAAGAAGCTATTATCTGTTTGTTTTTAACCGTGTTGTACGAGCCAAGGATATTTCTGGTTTCCGTATCATCGCACCTGACGGCAACCCGCCGCAGACGGAATTTTCCGTTTGTCTGATCGGGTACTGGTTCTAACTTCATATTTATTCGAGGATGTTTTGGACGCTGATTTCATTACTTTTTGTTCCACGCTGGGTGCTGATCCTGATGTGATTCAAGGTGCCGGCGGAAATATTTCAATCAAGAACGGTGATGCGTTGTGCATCAAGGCTTCAGGTTTGTGGCTGAAAGACGCAGCCAGAAAAAACACGTTCGTCACTGTATCCCGAAAAGAAATTGTGCGCCGTCACCGCCTGCGTGATGAAAATCTTCATGATCTTGCGGATGCCTCCGGCCTGCGCCCTTCCATTGAAACAGGCATGCATGCATTGTTGCCTCACCGCTTTGTGGTTCATGTGCACTGTGTGGAGAGTCTCGCTCTTAGTGCGCATCGCGATGCTGAACGGGCATTTGCAGAGAGGCTTGTTTCCTTCCGGCATGTGCTTGTTCCCCCTGTGCGTCCGGGATTGCCTTTGGCCCTTGCCGTTGAAGAAGCCATGGCCCGGCAACCGGACGCCAGTGTCTTTGTGCTCATGAATCATGGCCTGATTGTGGGCAGCGACACGCTGGAGGAAACCCGCCAAACCCTCAATGCCGTCCGCGACGCTCTTGCCCTGCCCGTGCGGTCGCCATCGCATGCCGGAACAGATCTTGAGTCGTTGAATGATATGAACTGGCACGTTCCCCAAGACGATTTCATCCATACGGTCGCAGCAGATCAGGAAACGTTGCGGCTTGTGCGGCAGGCTCCTTTGTACCCGGATCACGTGGTGTTTCTTGGACCAATAATTCCGGTCGCGGTCGACGGCGAGTGTCTGTCGGCTGCGATCGAAAGATTCGAACGGCATCACGGTTTCAGGCCGCAGTGGATGGTGTTCCCTGCTCAGGGCGTGCTGACCGCGCCCCAGAACAATGTTGGGGAAATGGCCATGCTGGATGCCTTGGGCAGGGTGGGCCAGCGTCTGCGATCTTCCTTCAGGCCTTTGCGCACGCTGCCGGCAGGCATTATCCATGATTTGACGCAGTGGGAAGCCGAAACCTACAGAAAAAAAATTTCATTGTAAAAAGAATACATTTTTTTTGCATGCAATGCTTTTAAGGGTGGTTTTGATATGAGCACAGATGCGGCGCAATGGCAGCTTGTTATTCCAATGTCCGGCTTCGGGGAACGGTTCCGGGCTGCCGGCTATACAGTTCCCAAACCTCTTATTCCGGTTGAGGGAAAGCCGATCATCGAGCATATAATCGGCATGTACCCAGGCATTAAAAATGTGCTGTTCATCTGTAATCAGGATCACCTTGACGAGCCGCGCTATCGAATGCGGGAAATTCTTGATTCCATTTGCCCCACTGCGCGCGTCGCCGGCATCGCGCCGCACAAGCTGGGGCCGGTTTATGCGGTGTCCAGAGCATATGACATGCTGGATGAAAATGCCCCGACCATCGTGAATTACTGCGACTTTTCCTGTGTATGGGACTGGGACGCCTTCCGGCGCTTTGCTGCCGAAACCAATTGTGACGGGGTTGTCATGTGCTATACGGGTTTTCACCCGCACATGCTGCACAGCACCAATTATGCCTACGTGCGAACCGAAAACAAAAACAAGGTGTTGCAGATACAGGAAAAACAGCCTTTTACCGACGCTCCCATGCATGAATTCGCCTCCAGCGGCGCCTACTACTTTTGTAACGCGCGGCTGATGCGAGAGGCTTTTGAAGAAACACGGCAACGCGAAGATTTGCGCCTCAAGGGCGAATATTATGTCAGCCTGGCTTATCGCCCGTTGCTTGAGAAGGGCAAAGACATCCGTGTGTTTGAAATTGACAAGTTCCGCCAATGGGGAACCCCAGCTGATCTTGGCGAATACCAGTGTCACATGCGGTATAAAGTTGCTGAAGCCGCGGGATTTTCCGCTCCACGGCAGAAGGGCACGCTGCTGCTGCCTCTCGCAGGCATGGGGAGCCGTTTTGCAAAAGAAAACTACACGCTGCCCAAGCCTCTTATTCCGGTCAATGGGCGCCCCATGGTGCTGCAAGCCTGGCGGGCTCTTCCACGCGCGGATGAAAATCGTTTCGTCCTGCGCAGGGACATGCCCGGCGCGGAGGCGCTTGTGGCAATGCTGCGCAGGGAAGTCCCGGGCGCGCGAATTATCCTCCTCGACGCTCCCACAGACGGCCAGGCCCGGACCTGCCTGCTGGGGCTGGATGGCGTGAACATGAATGCCCCTCTTACCATCGGCGCATGCGACAACGGACTGGCATACAACCCGGACGGATTTGCCGGCCTCATGAACAACGCCGAAGTCGATTTCATCGTCTGGACGATGCGCGGTTACCCCGGAGCAGCACGGCATCCGGAGATGTACGGATGGGTAAAGGCTGACACGAACGGCAACGTCACGGGTGTTTCAGTGAAGAAAGCGCTTTCCCGGCCAGATGCTGATCCCGCGGTCACAGGCGCTTTTACCTTCAAAAAGGCCTCGGATTTCGTTCACGCGGCGGAGCGCATGATTTCCCGAAACCACCGTGTCAATGGTGAGTTTTATGTGGATGAATGTATCAATGACGCGCTGGAGTTGGGTTTGAGGGGTGCGGTGTTTGATGTGGAAGCGTATCTGTGCTGGGGAACACCTGATGATCTGCGAACATATGAATACTGGCGCTAAATTTCTGTTGTGTAAAAATAATGAGGAAAAGCAAAAATGAACATTTCCATATGGGGAAAGGATGGAGAGGACTACCCGTTCTATGACAAAATAAAATTTGCTCTTGTCCTACGTTCATTAAAGAAAATTTTTCCGCTGCACCTCGACTCATCCAATGCTGTACTTCTTGATGTTGGTTGTGGTTATGATGCACGCATACTGCAAAATATGTTGCCCTGGATAAGCAAAGGTATCGGTCTTGACTTTGAGGTAGCTGAAAATCTGAAAAGACATGAACGCCTTTCTTTCCTGGAAGGTGATCTTACTGACACATTGAAGAATATACCTCAAGAATCAGTTGATGTTATTGTCTTTTTAAGCATTCTTGAACATCTTGAGGACCCTGTTTCTATCCTGTCTGATGCCAGACGGCTTTTGCGTATGAACGGCCGCATCTTTTTCTGCAGCCCCACATGGTTTGGAAAATGGGTGCTGGAAAGAATCATATCCAACAAACTGCTTGACCCATATGGCGAAACTCCCAAACAGTATAACTCACATAAAATGTATTATGATCCCAGAGACATGTGGCCGCTGTTAGTTAAGGCCGGGTTTGTTTCAACGGAGATCAAGATATGGCGCAGTAATTTTGGCTGCAGTATTTCTGGTTACGCGGAGAAAACAGAGGCATCTGCATGAATGAGCAAAAGCAAGTATGGGATCCGGGTGCGTCGGAAACTTTTTTGGTAAGATTACGAATCGCCCTTGCAAGGCGCAAGCTGCTTTCCTTACAAAAAAATCAAAGGCAATGCATTATTGATGCAGGCTGTGGAAGAAATGCATCGTTTTTGCGTTCCGTGCGAAACGAGTTTACGCATCTGATCGGAATTGATTTTGATGTCGACGCGCCTTCTCTTGAGCGCGTTGGAATTCAGACACGGAAAAGTGACATCCTTTCCGAGTTGAAAAAAATTGAAAGCAATACGGCGGATGTTATTAGCTTTCTGTCCATAATGGAGCATGTGACTGATCACGAGGCAATTCTTGCTGAATGCCATAGGGTTTTACGTAAGGGGGGAATTATATTCATCAATTCTCCTTCTTGGTTTGGGAAATTTATTTTGGAAAATATTGTATTGCGTTTCTTTGATAAGAAGAGGGCATATGCCGCACAGGTTGACACTCACACAACATATTTTTTCGGATGGCAAATGTGGCAAGTCATTAAAAATTCAGGTTTTATTTCTTCTGAAATAGACATATTCTATTCAAATTTTTTCTGTAGCGTAAGCGCATGTATCACTAAGAGAGAGAGAGAGAGAGAGAGAGAGAGAGAGAGAGTTAAATTGGCATGCTGCTTCTTCGCTACACGATCACAGGCATATCAGCTGTCATCCTAGACGCAATTATTTACACCCTATGTCTCAAACTGCTGTTTTTTTCTTTGACACTTGCGAAGCTGACGGGGGTAATCAGCAGTGTGGTATATGGGTATATAGTAAACAGTAAATGGACTTTCTCATGCAAAACATCTTTGCGCAACATTGTGTCTTATTGTGTCGTGTACAGCCTCAGCATTGCCTTGAATGTGATAACGAACAGGTTTTTGGTTGAAGCGCTGCCGGATCGGTTATTTCCATTGATTACGGCTTTCTGCATTGCCACGGCGCTTTCTGTCTGCATCAATTTTTTAGGGATGAAGTTCTGGGTATTCAGACAATCGGAAAAACATCTGACAGACTAGAACCACTGTATGGGATAATTATGATAGTACGTTCTCGAGCTCCATTGCGTCTTGGTCTTGCGGGAGGTGGCACTGATGTGTCGCCTTTTACGGATAGTTATGGCGGTTATGTACTAAATGCGACTATTGACCGTTACGCATACGCGTCAGTGGCGCCAACCGCTGACGGCACGGTCAAATTTGAGGGCACCGATACCCAACAAAAATTTTCGTACACGCTTGATGGTCCAATCCCCCTTACGGGCGATCTTATTTTGCACAAGGCCGTATACAACTATATTGTTCAAAACCACAACCATGGTGAAGCGCTGCCGCTTGAGTTGCGCACATTCTGTGAAGCCCCTCCCGGTTCAGGCCTGGGATCTTCATCAACGCTCGTTGTGGCCATGCTCCGCGCCTATGTGGAATATCTGAACATACCTATAGATGACTATCAACTGGCGAAAACGGCTTATATTATTGAACGCAAGGATTGCGGACTGCAGGGCGGGCGACAGGATCAATACGCGGCCGCTTTTGGCGGATTCAATTTTATGGAATTTTATGAGGAAGAGCGGGCCGTCATCAATCCTCTTCGCATCAAGAACTGGATACTTACGGAATTTGAATCTTCAATTTTATTGTATTTTACAGGAATTTCAAGAGATTCTGCCAATATTATCGAAGCTCAGAGCAAAAGCGTCAATTCCAGCGACAAAGGCTCTCTGGAAGCAATGCTTAAAATGAAGGACGAAGCCCTGAAGATGAAGGAAAGTCTTCTACGGGGGGATTTTGAAGGGCTCGCCGCATCATTCAGAAATGGGTGGGAAAGCAAGAAACGGTCAGCAAAACTTATTTCCAATCCTCGTATTGAAGAGAGCTATGAGACAGCCATTCGGGCGGGAGCCGTGGCGGGTAAAGTTTCCAGCGCGGGTGGCGGCGGGTTCATGATGTTTATCGTACCTCCGGAAAAACGCATGAATGTGGTACGCGAGCTGGGCAAACTCAGCGGTGAAATTGTGCCGGCGCATTTCAGCCAGCAGGGCGTGCAGTCCTGGTGGATTTAGAGGGCGTTAGATGACTGATTCGAAATGGGACGGAATGGAAGCCGTAATTTTGGCTGGGGGCAAAGGAACCAGACTGCGAAGTATCGTCTCTGACCGGCCAAAGGTTCTGGCTCCGGTGGGTGGCGTGCCTTTTCTGCATATTCTGCTCAAGCATCTTGCCGGAAAGGGGTTCCACAGGATTGTAGTTTCGGTCGGGTACATGGCAGATCAGGTCATTCAGACCGTGGGACAACGATTTGCCGACATGGAAATTTGCTGTGTCAGAGAGAACAAGCCGCTGGGCACAGGCGGGGGGTTGCGGCTGGCGCTTGAGTCCTGCCGTAATGATCATGTATTTGTCATGAACGGCGATACATTTCTTGATCTGGATTTTTCAGAAGCTGAGCGCCTTTGGCAGCGGTACGGCGTCCCCATTCTGATAGGCCGCCATGTGGACGATGCCGCCCGTTACGGAAGGCTGCAGATATCTGACGGCCGGGTCACGAAGTTTGAGGAAAAGGGGGAGGCCGGAGCAGGGATCATAAATGCAGGCTGCTATATTATGCCTGTACATCTGCTGGACGGCTTTCCGATTGGCGAAGCCTTTTCACTTGAACAGGATTTTCTGCAGCGATTTGTGACAGAGCATGATATGCGCATTCTGGTCACAACAGGAATGTTTATCGACATTGGCGTGCCGAAAGATTATAACAAAGCGCAAATAGTATTAAAACGCTATTATTAGTTGTAGTAACTCAGATTTGATCTGGCAGTTCTTTCCTGTCTGACGGATTCCCTTTTCCGGTTAGTTGCGTTCTTCCATCTTTTCCTTCCGGAATTTTTTCCGACAAGGAAAGTCTGCACGGGCGTCAGGGCAAACGCATCTAATTTCAGTTTTGCCGGTCTGTTATTTATCGTGATTATCCGTCAAAACCGGCCTTTTCGGCACCGGCGGCGTCATCCGGCGCTTTTTGCTGCTCACGTACCTGAGTACATCTCTGCTCTCGATGCCCGTAAGCTCGCTACGCTCGTCAACGGGCACGGCCCGTTGGACCGCCTTCCGGTCGGTTTCCACGCAAAAAGCGCCATTTTCCTTGCCAGCGCCGAAAAATCTTGCTTCAGCCGTTGCGACGCAGGAGCTTTAGCCGTAGGCGAGCTTGTGAGCCGTTCGGATAAGGGCAGCAGTGCCAGCGACGGCTGAAGACAGCACTCAGGTATGCGAAATTGTGTCCAGGGAAGTCACTGTCGCTATCCGTAGCGACGCTGTCTTGTTCCGTAACACGGCTTCGCCGTGAACGGCTCAAGCAAGCCGCCGGCGCAGCAACGGCTAGCACAGTTTTCAGGATTCTCCCGACACCAGCCATCCGCCTGCGCTTCGCTGCGGCGGAGCAAAGGCGGCTTTACCTCTTTTTGTCTGTTACTGGGCTATCAATAATAAAGATTTTAGCGGGGTAAAATCCGGCTGTCGCTCATCTGGAAACGTATTCACGAATATCTGCTGATAGGCGCTCCCGGCTCCCTTGCAGTGCCGGCGTTCTGTCCTCGCAGGCCTCAATATCCTGTTTTTTGCGTCCAATACCTGCCCTTGCGCTTCAGTGAGCGTAGTCCCTCTTCAGGGCTTCTTCTCCAGGGCGGCAAGACGCTGTCTCATTGAAGTCAGGCTGTGCCGCAGCCAAGCGGAGCCACACGGGATGGCGAAATGAACGCGCTTTCTTTGCGGAGTTCGCTGCCGGTCCGCACCTGCCTGTGAGCTGGAAGCTCCATAACAAATCCTATAACAGCCTGCTCTGTCGTTTTTTTCATCCAGCTTTTATACTGGGTTATTTCGACTGACTTCAAACAGCGCGAGACGCCGGAGGCGTTTCGCGCTGTTTGATATCGGTAACGCGCATCCCTGGAAAGGTCCGTGATGCGGCAGATCTTGGATATGTTGCCGAGTGCGGCGGCCTGATTAAGAAATCCGGCCTTGTATTTGATGATGTTTTGGTTAAAATTTTCCATGGGGAAATTCCGGGCACGGCGCCGGTTGATGGTGCGCTCATACATCAAAGCGGGATTACATTACGCTTTCAAGAGGCTACTGCCAGATCAGGTTGAAACTACTTTATATTAGTAATGTCCTGCTTCATAAGATTTTTATTCTTTTCATATCCCGCAATTTTCAGTGCTGAATATTGTGAGAAGTCTTTAAAGCTGTCAAAAAATTACGTATGAATTTCAAACCAGATATATAGATTGGTGCGCGCCATGCTTTTTACTTCGTTTATATTTTTATTTATTTTTTTCCCGATCGTTTTTTGTTGCTACTGTATTACAAAAAAACAGTGGCAAAATTTTTTCCTTTTAAGCGCCAGTCTGCTATTTTATGCATGGGGAGAATCCGCACATGTTGTCATTCTTATTTTTTCAATTATTATAAATTATGCCATAGGGATAATTGTTGAGAAATTGCATTCCAGCGACTCCCTGTCTGCGCGCTTTGCGCTTGTCCTGGGCATATTGGCAAATATTTTTTGCCTTGGATATTACAAGTATGTAACCTTTATAGTCCGATCTGCAATTGATGCACTGGGAATTTTTGGAATCACCTGCTCTCCCCCCAGCACAGCAATTCCGCTCCCTATTGGAATTTCCTTTTTTACATTTAAGGGCCTTGCCTATCTTATTGATATTTATAGAAAACAATTTTCAGCGCAAAAAAATATTATTGATTTTGGAATGTACCTTGCGTTTTTCCCGCAATTGCTGGCGGGCCCGATTGCACGGTACCAGGATTTTAAAAAGGAAATTTCGAATCGCAGTGTTACGCTGAACAATGTTGCGCTTGGCCTGCGCCTTTTCTCATTCGGCATGGCCAAAAAAGTGCTGATAGCCAACAGCGTGGGAACGATCGCCGATGCGGTATTTGCACTCCCGGCCGGTTCCGCCTCACTGCCGCTGGGCTGGCTCGGCGTGACGGCATATACGTTACAAATTTATTTTGACTTTTCCGGCTATTCCGACATGGCGATCGGAATAGGCCTGATGTTCGGCTTCCATACCTGTCAGAACTTCAATTATCCTTATATTGCCGACAGCCTGACAAATTTCTGGCGCCGCTGGCACATATCGCTTTCAACCTGGTTCAGAGACTACCTGTACATCCCCTTGGGCGGGAACCGGCACGGTTCTGCGCGAACCTATCGTAATCTTTTGATTGTTTTTCTGGCAACCGGCCTCTGGCATGGAGCAAGCTGGGCTTTTGTGGCCTGGGGGCTTTGGCACGGGATCTTTTTGATTCTTGAACGGCGCTTCTCAAACACATACCGGAAATTACCGGCGGTAACGCGCCACGGATATTCCCTGTTGGTGATCATGCTGGGATGGGTTCTTTTTCGCAGTAACACCTTTGCTGAAGCCGCAAATTTTACAGTGGCATTGTTTGATTGGTCCCACATGATGCCGGAACCTCTTTTCTACGAATTGGCAAATATGCGCAGTCTTTTTTTCGTAGGAGCCGGCTGTATTTTCAGCATGCCCGTACTTGAATGGTTTCGTGACAGGGTTACGCATTCCTGGCTTTACGAAAGTCTATTTTCCTTGGGAGGCATGGCTATGTCCATTGTTTTTCTGGCTAATTCCACGTACACGCCTTTCCTCTACTTCAGGTTTTAACAATGTGTGCCGGGCGCATTTTCAACGCTGTTTACTGCGCATTTTTTGCGATGATCATCATACTGCCGCTTCTTTTCTTTAATCTTACGGGAAAAGTATCGTCAGAGAACCGGATGCTAACGGAATTCCCCGCTCTCCCGGAAAATTTTGCAGGGATAGGACCCTTTACCAGGGGTGTGGAATCTTGGCTTGATGACAGAATAGGATTCCGCAAACAGTTTATAACGTCCTATCGTCTGCTTGAGCTGAAGGTATTTGGCGTTTCTCCCTCAAAGCTGGTTGCGCTCGGCAAAGACGGGACCGCCTTTTTGCTTGAGGCGCAACAGAGTAAAATAAGATACGAAGAACTTTATGAATCCGCTGGCGAATCAGGAAATGGAAGCCCCCTTGATACGCAGCAGCTTGCAGGCATGACGTATGCAGCGGAGCTTTTTAATAGGGCAAAAACGCCTGTCATCATGCTGGCTGTTCCGACAAGTCCCTTATTTAACTATGATAAACTCCCTCAATACTTACGACTGATCATAAAGAAAAAAACACCCGAAAATCACCCCGTGGCTTTGGCTGTCGCCCAATTTGAAGCATTGCATCCCCGTGATGCCCATTATTTTCTGTATCCGTTTAAAGAAACCCTGAAGCTGGCAAAATGTTATTCGCCATATCCTCAAAAAAATTTTCACTGGTCCTGGTCGCCATTCACAGTGATGATATCGGAAATGATCGCTGAACGTTTCAAGCAGCCCGTCCGGCGGCAATTCTCTCCCACGGATTTTAGCCCCTGCACGACACGGTCGGATCTGGCACATTTAGTGGGGATAAATGACTTCATGAATGAAAATGATCTGTGCCCATCAGCAGAATTCTATGTCGGGGAAAACATCGTGGACTCTGCCCTGGCAGAGGCATTCCCCGAAAGCCGAGGAGCACACGTGTCTGCCGGCACGTACTATAAAAATACGGCGGTGGCGTCAGGAAAAATTCTCGTTATCGGGGACTCATTTAATTTTAATTTGGGTATTCCCTTAGCCAGAAATTTCAGAGAGGTGCTGGTGCTTGATTATTATGGGGTTATGCGCGAAACGCATAACAACTCCGAGCCCGTTTTGCGCCAGATCAAAAATGCATATAATCCAGAGCAAATCGTTATTGTACGGCATAATATTTTTATGGACTTGCAGGCTGCCCGCGAGCTGTGTATCTTTTTTGAAAATTAGGAATTGTTTCAGTCTGCGCTAGTTGCAGAAGGACATGACTCTCTTGCACAAGCGTTGTGCCCTTGGGCGGAGCACTGTCAGGCGAATTTATGCGGCATTTATGGGGGGCAGGTTCGCACCAGCCAAAGCAATCTCCCATTCAGGTTTGTGTTCAGCGCAATCATTGGGACGGCATCATACCCTGCTGCCCGTTGCGGAATCGGAATAAGAAGTGAGTATCTATGGAATCCCTGCTGGCATCACTCGTTATTCCCTGTTACAATGAAGGCGACAATGTGCCCTTGCTTGTCGAGCGACTTACATCCCTGCAAGAACAGTCTTCAGACCTGGAATTTCTCATTGTCGACAATGGTTCAACGGATGGCACATCAGGGCTTTTTATTGACGCGGCGGCATCGCACAAACACATCCGAACAGTGCGCGTTGAAAAAAATCAGGGATACGGATTTGGCATCCTTTGTGGATTGCGGGAGGCCAGAGGCCGCTATTTGGGCTGGACACATGCGGACCTGCAAACCGACCCGGCTGATATAGTGCGCGCTCTTTCGTTATTGAGCGCAGAGCGCCGTCCCGAGCGGGTATTTTTCAAGGGTCTGCGGCAAGGCCGTCCGCTGGGAGACAGAATTTTTACAGCGGGGATGGGTATCTTCGAAAGTGTATTGTTCATGTGTCCTTTGTGGGACATCAACGCTCAACCCAATTTGTTTCATCGGAATTTATTCAAAAGCTGGAAAAATCCGCCGCATGACTTTTCGCTTGATCTCTATGCTCTTGTTGCGGCCCATAAGATGGGCTATGCCGTCCGCCGTTTTCCGGTAGAATTCACAAACAGGCTGCATGGCCATTCCAGCTGGAACATAAACTGGAAGGCGAAACTTAAATTCATCAGACGCACCATTGATTTCAGCTTGAAATTGCGCCGGAGGCAACACTTATGATTATTATCCGTCATCGGCGGAATACTGTCGCCGAATTGGAAGCAACCGAGCATGGCTATGGCATTGAGGTGGACATACGAAGCTTCGGCGACGCTCTGGTGACCCATCACGAACCTTTTGTCAAAGGGCCGCTTTTTGACGACTGGCTTCAGTCATTTCATCATAAGACGCTTATCCTCAACGTGAAAGAAGAGGGATTGGAAGATCGCGTTCTTGATCTGATGCGCAAGCACGGCATAACCGATTTTTTCTTTCTGGATCAGTCCTTCCCTTTCCTGGTGAAAACGGCAGGAACCGGAGAAAAACGTTGCGCCGTCAGGGTTTCCGAATTCGAGTCCATTGAAACCGCCATGTCGCTGGCCGGGAAAGTGGACTGGATATGGGTGGACTGTTTTACCAGATTTCCCCTTGCGCATGCGTCAGCGGCCCGCCTGATGGATGCGGGCTTCAAGCTATGCATTGTTTCGCCCGAGTTGCAGGGACGGCATGCGGCTTCAGAAGTTCCCCTGATGCGGCAATTGCTTCAAAAAGAAGACATTCCGTTCCATGCGGTCTGCACCAAGGAGCCCAAGCTTTGGAGCTGAGGGAATACCTGCAGAAACCATTATTCCTATGGGGAGGCGCGGCCAAAATTTTTCTGGCGCTCTTTCTGGCGCCCGCGCCGCAAACAGACTGGTTCACGCCGTTCATGGCGGCTTTCTGGCAACATCCCAGTATAGTGCCTTGGGATTACGTCTTTCAAAACAGTGCGGCCTTCCCTTACGGGATATCCATGCTGGCGGCTTTGCTGCCCTGTACGTTTGCCGACTACGCCATTGCGCACATTCTTTCCCGCCCCATGTTCGGCTTCGGAATATCTCTTACGTTGATACTTGCCGACCTGTGGCTCCTTTACCTCCTTTGCCGACTGCTGCCGGGTAAATATGAACAAATTTTGCGGACATACTGGGTTTCCCCCATCGTGTTTGCCGGCGTATACTGGGTCGGACAATTGGATACCATTCCCGTCTGCTTTCTGTTCAGCGCCTTGCTGGCATTGCGCCAGCGCAGATCCGCGCTTTCCGGCGTTCTGCTTGCCGTTGCCTGCTCGGCCAAGCTGAGCATGGCTGTGGTGCTGCCGTTTTTTCTTATTTATCTCTTCCTTACCCCCCGGTTGAGAGAATTCGGGAAAAGTTTTTTAAAAGGGTTCGTTGCCGGAAGTTTGATTTTTTTGGCGCCGCCGTTGTTTTCTCCCGGTTACAGGCTGATGGTGCTCGGAACTCCGGAAATGCTTCGCGTATTTGATCTGCACCTGCAGATGGGTGCGCTGACACTATACCTCACGCCGATCATGTATGGCTTGGGGCTGTATTTCGCATGGCGTATCCGGCGCATGTCCTTCGATCTGTTTTGCACCATCCTGGGATTGTCTTTTTTTCTGCTCGTTTTTTCGACGGCCGCACCGCCAGGCTGGTATTTATGGCTTGTGCCTTTTATTACCATTTTTCAGATCAAGGCGGCCAACGCCAGACAGAGGAATCTTCTTCTCCTGTTCAGCGTCAGCGTGTCGCTGACGCAGATATTGTTCTGGCCAGGACCAAGCATACCCGTGCTAGGAATATCATTACGCGATTTTTTTCCGGATCTCGTGCGGAGCATGCCTGTACAGGCGCATTCTATCTGGATAAGCCTTCTGGTTTTCCTGGGTTCGGTGGTTTATCTCAGTATGTTGCGTGAGAACGTGTACCGCAACAAGGCATATATCGCATGGCGAAATCCCATGGGCATTGCGGTGGCAGGGGATTCAGGCACCGGCAAGGACCGGTTGGCCCGGACACTGGCCGGAATGTTCGGCAAGGAAAGCATCACGCATATCAGTGGTGATGACTACCACCAATGGGATCGCTACGGTGTGATGTGGCAGGCTTTTACACATCTGCATCCCGGCGCCAACAATTTGCGTCAGTTTGCCCGGGATGTGGCAGACCTCTTCAGTAAAAAAAGTATTGCCTGCCGTGAATACAATCACAGCACGGGACGTTTCACGCCTCCAGCGGCGCGACACGGCAATGATTTCATTCTCGTTACCGGGCTTCACGCACTTATAAACAAAAGCCTGCGTGAAAAATATGATATCAGCATATATCTTGATATGGACGAGACACTGCGACGCTGGTTCAAGTGCCGCCGCGACTCTCTGGAACGTGGGCATGCGCTTGCATCAGTGCTGGCAAGCATTGAGCGGCGCCGAAGCGATGCGGAGCAATTCATTCATCCCCAAGGCAAACAGGCGGATATAGTTTTTTCACTGTATCCTGTCAGCCGGTTGCGGCTGGAGGATATGGATGGTCAGGCTTCTGTTCCGGAACTGGGACTAAAAGCCACGTTGCGCGGAGCCCATTTTTCAGACGCCATAGTCAGGTATTTGATAGGGCTTTGCGGCATGCGGGTGGATGCGCGCTTTACTGAGGATCTTGACGCCATTACGTTGACTGTGGAAGGCGATCTGACAAAGGAAGACATGGCGTTCATCATACCACGTCTGTTCCCAAATCTTCAGGACCTGCTGGCGCTGGAGCCACAGTGGGCGGGCGGTATGGACGGTGTAATGCAGATAGTGGTTCTCAGCTATCTTGCCGACAAAATGGAATCAAAGGAACTATAGATGCCTTGCGAACACGCTTTGTCACCGAGCTTCCCGCGTGCGGTCATCTTCGATATGGATAATACACTGTATCCCTATCCGCCCAGTCACAAGGCAGGCATGGGAGCAGTGGAGGAAAAGCTTGTCACGGATTACGGAATCACGCCCAGAAGTTTTGCGGAATGCTTTATGCGTGCCCGGGAGGAATTAAAAAAACGCCTGGGGGCAACCGCCAGTTCTCATAGCCGTCTTTTATATTTTATGCGCACGTTGGAGTTGTTGGGTTTCAAGTCACAGCCGCTGCTGGCGCTTGACCTTGAGCAGAGTTATTGGCGAAATTTCTTGAAGGCGGCGGAACTTTACCCTGACGTTATTCCACTGTTCGAATTTCTTAGATCTTCCGGCGTGGTTATTGCCATAGTCACGGATCTTACCGCTCAGATACAATTGCGCAAGCTGATATACTTCGATATAGATAAATATATAGATTGTCTCATTACAAGTGAAGAAGCCGGGGTGGACAAGAGCGGCCTGATTCCTTTTGAACTCGCGATTGAACGGCTTGGTATTCCGCCACAGGAAATATGGGTTGTTGGCGATGATGAACAGGCAGATATGTACCCGGCCCGTCATTTTTCAATGACTCCGGTATTTAAATCTTCCGCTGCATCATCCGCCCCTCAATGGGTGCCGCTGAAATTCCAGTATTTTGCTGAATTGAAAATTTTTTTGGAAGCTCTGAAATAACAGCTTGGGGGAAAAGGTGAGTGGAACGCCTGAACGCAATGCCACGCCGCAACCGGCGCTTTTTTTGGATCGGGACGGCGTAGTCAACGTTGATTGCGGCTACGTCCATCGCAAAGAAGACATTATTTTCATTGATGGCATTTTTGCCCTTGCCAGAACCGCTCATGAAGCAGGCTATCTGGTGGTGATCGTCACCAATCAAGCAGGTATTGGCAGGGGATATTACGATGAGGCGCAATTTCATGATCTGATGGCCTGGATGCGGGAGGAGTTTCGCAAGCATGGGGCAACCCTGGACGCGGTCTATTTTTGCCCGGATCATCCGGAGCATGGCATCGGAAAGTACAAGAGATCGTCCGAAATGCGAAAACCCGGGCCGGGCATGCTGCTGCTGGCCGCCCGTGAGCACAAGATTGACCTGCATTCTTCCATCATGATCGGCGATGCCTGCCATGACATGGAAGCCGGGGCCGCTGCGGGGATTGGCGCCCTTCTGTATTTCGGCAAAGATGCCTGCCCGCGGGGTGCCAGGAAGATATCCTCCCTGGCCGAGGCGGAGCAAACCCTCCGTTCCCGGCATATGTCCCGGCAAAACCATATGGAGGACTTTCCGCATATCAGAAGCCTGCTGGCGCGTCATCCCGAACTCGCGCCTCTGGAACCTCAGCTCTATGCCTGCGTGTCCATGCTGTCTGAATGTATCCGGTCTGGCGGGAAAATTCTGACCTGCGGTAATGGAGGCAGTGCCGCCGACGCTGAGCATATTGTGGGCGAGTTGATGAAGAGTTTCCTCTGCCAGCGCCCCCTGCCGACGTCGGATGTGGAGGCTCTGGAAAATATCTGCGGCCGTGAAGAGGGGCGACGGCTCGCCGCCAGCCTTGAGGGCGCTATCCCAGCTCTCTCCCTGGTCAGCGGAGTAGCTCTGCCCACCGCATTTGCCAATGATGTCACCGCGGAAAACTGTTTTGCCCAGCAGGTGCTCGGACTGGGAAATCGTAATGACCTCTTGTGGGTTATCAGCACATCCGGCAATTCGCGTAATGTGGTGCAGGCTCTTCGCGTGGCCAAGATGAAAGGTTTACGAACTATTGGTCTGACCGGAAGCGCGCCTGGAGCCGTTGCCCCTCATTGCGATGTGCAGTTGCAAGTGCCGGCATCGTCGACACCGGCTATTCAAGAGTTGCACCTGCCGGTCTATCACGCCCTGTGCGCTGAGCTTGAGCGTATACTGTTCACCCATTGATACATAGCCCACAGAGGATGTAACCGCGGAACAATTTGAAAAACAAAGTTTCCCTTAGGCATTACGGAGAGATGCCTAACTTTGCCCGCTGTCCTCTGTACACTGGAATATATGAAAAAATTAGATCCATTATCGCTGGGTATGGTTCGCCTTCTGCTTCGACCGGTTTATGCCAAACTGAACCGCGCCGGGTACAGGTGTGATTATTGGGCAGACCCCATTCTGCAACCGGACTTATTCAAAGAAATACAGGCGAACCGGTCCGGGGCATGCGCCAGACTTGACGGCTTCAGATACACCGTTGCTTACTATATCTACATAAAAGGGGGGATCTTCCAGCTCTGCCGCGAGGCCCTGGCTCTGTTTCTGTCACCCCGGCGGAGAACATTGAAAAACTGTTCCCTCAAATTCCGGGCTCCAGAGAAAATCAATATAGCGGCGGACAGTGAAGTTGACCCGCGGGCGATTCTTGTTGTGGGGGCCAATATTCCACGTGCGGAAGTCTCTGCCGGCGATCTGGCCATCATCGGGATACTGGAGAATTTACGGCAATTGGGTTTCGCCCCGGTTTTCGTGCCGTTGACCATGGCGGATGAAGCCGATGCCGCAGCGTTCTCAGATCGTTATGGCGTGCACGTGCCTTGTGTCCAAAATGGCTACCGTAACGCTGAGGATTTTATTGCTCGCGTGGGCAAGGACTTTGCCACGTTTTTTATCATTGCGCGTGAAGCAGCGCAGATGGTATTGTCCATGTGCCGTATGGTGGCCCCATCCGCACGCGTTATTTTTCATGCTCCCGATGTGGCATTTCTGCGTGAAGAACGCTGTGCGGTTGTCGCCCCGGAAGGTGACGCGCACAGGATAGCTGTCCGTAACAAACATATCGAATTGTCGCTGATGCAAAAAAGCGATCTTGTCGTAACTGTCAGCGATAACGATGCGCACGTGTTGCGTCTGGCAGGCTTGACAGTACCGATAGCGGTGCATCAGGCTTTGAACGTGCCGGTCAGGGAAAATACCCCGGATTTTGAGGACAGAAACGATATGTTTTTTCTGGGCAATTTTGGTCACAAGCCCAATATTGATGCCGCTGTCTGGTGCTGCCGGGAAATCTGGCCAAAAATTTGTGAGGATCTGCCGGATGCCCGTCTGCATATAATCGGTTCTGGCGGTGGACAATTGCGGAACGCGTTTGCGGATATAGATCGGGTTGTCTTTCACGGATTCGTGCCGGATTTGTCCCCACTTCTGCTTTCCATGCGTCTGTGCCTTGCCCCCCTGCGCTATGGCGCTGGCATCAAGGGCAAGGTTGCCATGAGTCTGGGAGCGGGGGTGCCGTGCGTTTGCACCAGCATTGCCGCTGAAGGAATGCTGCTGGTAAATAATGAAACCGTTTGTGTAGGCGACAGCCCTTCGGACTTTGCTTCGGCGGCTGTGCGCCTGTATTCCGACAGGGAATTGTGGGATAAACTCTCCCATCAGGGCAAAGAGCATGTGCGGCGGCACTTTACGCTTGAGGCAAATAAACGTTCCCTGCATAGCCTGTTTGGCGCATTTCCAGAATACAGTTGGCTGGATAGCCAGAAGACGGCATAGCTTGACCGCATTTTGAGGACAAGTTTTCAGCTCAACAGAAAAACAGATTGCACGAAATTCCGGACACTGTCTTGCATATTTTCATTCCTGTGACAGGAACCCGCTCAGCATTGCTACCAGGGAGCTTCCGTGAAAACGCTTGCCATTGATTGCCGGATGGCCCGCATGTCCGGGATCGGCGTATACTTGCGCAACGTGGCGCCTCGTTGCATGGCCGCGATGCCGGACGTGCGTTTTCGTCTGCTCGGCTTTGACGGAAGTTTTCAGCCCCCGGAAGACTGCCGCTGGGAGTCCGTGCCGTTTGCCGCCCCCATTTACAGCCTGACGGAGCAAATGCGCATTCTGCCGCTGTTGAAAGACTGCGACGCATTATGGACGCCGCACTATCCCATCCCCATCCTCGCCTCTCCGCCGCTTGTGGCAACCGTGCATGATACCGCGCATCTGGCGTTGCGCGATCTGTTTTCCGGAATGCGCCGCGCGTATGCCGCCCTGATGTTTCAGGCCGTGCGCTTCAAGGCGGCGGAAATCCTCTGCGTCTCAGAATTTACCCGACAAGAATTTCTGCGGCGTGTGGGCAAACCCAAAGGCCGGATGACAACGGCTCATAATGGCGTGGATGACGTCTGGCTGCGTCCTGTTCCAGAACAACGGAAGGAACCGCCTTACTTTCTGGCGGTGGGCAATATCAAGCCGCACAAAAATGCCCATCTGCTTTGCCGCGCTTTTGCCGCCATCGCCGGGGCTTGTGCCGCCGACCTGATCTTTGTGGGCGAAAGCCGCTTCCGCACAAACGAAATCTCCATAGAAAGCCTGATGGCCATGTGCCCCGGCAGAATCACCTTTACAGGCAACATACCACAGGAAGAACTCATCGCGCGCATGGCGGGCGCGACGGCCCTTGTATTTCCCTCCTGCTATGAAGGCTTCGGACTTCCCCCGCTGGAGGCCCTCGCCCTCGGCGTGCCCGTCATCGCCTCGGATATCCCGGCCACGCGCGAGGTCTGCGGAGAACATGCGGCCTATTTCCCTCGTAATGATGCCGGACGACTGGGGGAGCTTATGCTGTCGGCCTTAGAGAGCACGCCCGAAGAACGGCGCGCGGCGGGAGAGCGCGGTCGCGACTGGGCCCGGAACTTCAGTTGGGAGAAGAGCGCCGCCATAACCGCCGAGGTGTTGCGCCGGGTCTTGAAAAAATAACCTGTGCGGCGTCATGCTTGACAGCCTGGAAGGCCGCGCAAAAAAGCGAAAGGACATTGTGACGTTCTCTGCTGCCGACTTGCATGCCGCCCGTTGCGCCGTGGTTCTTGTGCATTACAATTCCGCGCGCGACGCCCTGGCCTGCCTGCGTGCCCTGAATGCCCTGACCGCCCGGCCCGCCTGCGTGATCATCGCCGACAACGCCTCCCGTCCCGCTGAACGCAAGGCCCTGCTGGAAGGCTGGCAAGCGTTGCGGCGCGCGGACGGATGTGAGCCTCCCGCCTTTCTGCATTCCGGCCAGACGCCTCCCGGGACGGATGCGCTGTTTCTGGCGCTGCCCGAGAACAGCGGCTTCGCGGGGGGCAACAATGCGGCATTGCGCCTTTTGCTGGCAACGCCCGCCTTTGACGGCGTAGAGGCTTTCTGGCTGCTGAATACGGATACGGAACCGGCCCCCGGCGCGCTGGACGCCCTGTGCGCGCGCCTCAACGCGCGACCGGATGCCGGACTGTGCGGCTCGACGCTGTGCTACGCCCACGCGCCGGATGTGGTGCAGGCTGCGGGCGGCTGTACGCTTTGCCCGCTGACCGGCCGCACATCCTTCCTGATGGGCGGTGCGGCCCGGTCCCAGGCGCTGGCGGCGGATCCCGCCGCCGTGGAAGCGCGCATGGCCTGTCTCGTCGGCGCTTCAGTGCTGGTGCGGCGGCGTGTCCTGCGCACGGTCGGCCTGCTGCCGGAAGCCTATTTTCTGTATTATGAGGATGCCGCCTTCGGCATTGAGGCGCGCCGCGCGGGCTTCTCACCGGCCTGGGCGCCCCGAAGCCTTGTCATCCACAAAGAAGGCGGCAGCACAGGCGCGCGCGGCGGCGGACATGCCTCATCAAAACCCGCGCGCAGCCGCCTGATGGACTATCTTGCCATACGGAACAGAATATACCTCATCCGCAGCTATTATCCGGGCTTTCTGCCCACAGCCCTGGCAAGCCTGGCCGGGGTGGCGCTCAACCGCCTGCGCCGGGGCCAGACCGACCGGCTGTCGCTGATCTTTCGGGCCGCCTGGCACGGCCTGCGCGGCCGCATGGGCCGACCGGACAACCGGAATCTTTCCTGACTGCGACCGGAGCGGCCTCACGCCCGCCAGGCCAGATGCAGCAAAGGATATGGCCGCCCCGCGCTGTCCAGAGCCGAACGGCCCGTGATCACAAAGCCTTGGCGCTGATAAAAAGCCAGCGCCCTCGCGTTCTGCTCGTTGACTTCCAGACGCAACGCGCCGTGCCGGTTCCGGGCGTGCCGCAGCAGCGCGCCGCCCACGCCGCGTCCGAAGAGTTCCGGCTTCACGAAAAGCATTTCCACATGCGGCCCGTCGCAGCCCAGAAAACCCGCCGGGCGGCCGCCCTCTTCCGCCAGCCAGACTTCCCCCAGCCCCGGCAGATAGACAGTCGCCACTTCCGCGCCGATCCGTTCCAGATCGCCGGGCAGCAGAAAATCGTGCGTGGCTTCCACACTGCGCCGCCAGAGTCCGGCCAGTGCCGGAAAATCCCCGGCACAGGCCCGGCGGATAAACCAGCGTGCTTCGGCGGCAACAGACGCGGCGGCACGAGACGGGGTGGACATGAACGCTCTCCGGTCTTCGGATTTTTCACGCTCCGGCGGACAAGGCCGGATCAGTAATTGTATTTCCAGCGCACGCCGCCCCAGGTGTCCTGCTGCTCGGTGCGGAGTTCCAGATTGATGCGCGGGGTCAATTCCAGCTGGATGATGAAAGCCGTGCTGTCCGGCTTCATGCCCTGCTGCACGCCCACGTAGATCAGGTCGCCGATATACTTGCCCATTTCCAGGGTGGTGCCTCCGGCGGTCTGGTCTCCGGGCTCTCCGGCGGCCCCGGTGGGCGACGTTCCCAGCCGCAGCACGTCCACGCCCAGAGCCTTGCGGGTGAAGTCGAACATGCCGCCCCCGCCCGAGCCGAAACCGGCCAGCTGGGCCACGGCCCCGGCCAGTTGCAGGGCTTCCAGGCGGCCCAGTTCATTGGTGCTGCGGCCGAAGAGAATCTGGGAAAGGATTTCATCCCTGGGCAGGCTGGGTTCACTGCTCAGGCTGAGCTTCATCTTGCTCACGGTGCCGGTGATGCTGATATGCGCCGTGAGGTTCGGCGTTTCATTGGTCAGCACGATATCCAGCAGCGGATTGCTCAGCGAGCCGCCGCCAAAGGTGATCACCCCGCGCGTGAGCGAGAAATTCTTGGTCAGAAAATCGAAATTGCCCTTCAGAGCGCGCAGTTCCCCGGTAATCACGGGCGCTGCCGGACTGCCGCCGACCAGCAGATTGGCCTGCCATTCGCTGGTCAGGCCGTGGCCTTCGACCATAAAGCGTCCCGGCGCGCGGATGCGCAGATTCAGGGAACCCTCGACTTCGGCGGGCGCGGCCGCCGGAGCGGCGGGGGGCGCGGCATTCGCCACGGCTTGCGGCGTTGCGGCGGCCTCCTCAATGGGCAACGTGGTGATGCTGCCGCCCACGGCCAGATTGTTGAGCAGGAGAGCGCCCTGATTGATGACGATTTCGCCGCGCACGTCCGGCGCGGTGGCGCTGCCCGTCACCTGCGCCTGGCCGGAAAGATTGATGCGCAGATCCCGGCGGCGCAGGGGTCGCAGATGGTCCAGAGCGGCCCGCAGGTCCAGGTGGCGGCCGTCCAGACCGCCGCCGCCCGCCAGACGCAGGCTGCCGCCCAGGCCGTCGGCGGCGGTGAGTTCCAGACGCATGCTTCCGGTCAGGGGGCTGCCCCCGCCTGCCGCGTCCGTCTCCCCCGCTCCAGCGTGCCGGACGTCCTCTTTTCCGGTTCTGGCCGCAGCCTGTTTCCCGTCCAGATCCAGACGCAGATTGATGTCCGTGAGCAGTACGCCCAGCAGCAAATCCTCGTAGCGGGCCTTGTTCACGCGCAGGCCGCCGGTCACGCGCGGCGCGGACAGGGTGCCGCCAAGGTCCAGATTCAGGGATATCCGGCCGTTGAGACGGCGGTCCGCCAGGGGCAGCAGGCTCCAGACAGGCCCCACGGCTCCTTCCCAGCGCACCTGTCCCGCCAGTCGCCCCTGCGGGGCGGGTTTGGGCAGGCCGTCCGGGCCGAAGAGCAGGGGCAGGCGCAGATTGAGGCGGGCCTCGCTGCCGCCCAAAGCCTTCACTGCCTGGGGGTCCAATTCCAGGCGGGCCGTCAGCGCGCTGCCCGCGCCGCCGTGCTCAATGCCGCCCGCCAGAGCCACATCCAGCGGAGCCAACGGACTGCCCGAGACGCGCAGACGCCGCACGCCCAGCCGGAAGTCCCCGCCGGGCCGGGCCGGGCTGCCGCTGAGGCGCACGCGGGCCTCGGCCGTGCCCAGAGGCAGGGCGGGCGCCAGAGCGCGCCAGGGCTCCAGGGCCAGACCCTCCAGCGTAACCCGCAAATCCAGTTTTTCCGGTGCAAGCGCGCCTTGCGCCTGCAACCTGCCCGAGGGAGACAAGGCCAGGTCCAGACCGGAGACGGCCAGTCCGGTCTCGCCGTAACGGATTTCCGCCTGACGCGCGGCGCGCAGGCCCAGAGAGCGCCCTGTACCGCTCCGCCCGTCCTTGAGGCCGTTCAAATGCAGATCCAGGCTTTGCAGCAGAATCTGGCCGGGCCGCCACTGGATGTTGAGATGACTGGCCACGCCGCCCGTGCTTTCCAGACTGAGGTCCAGCGGCCCCTGCAAGGGCCCCTTGGCCGACGCCCGCGCCGCCAGACGCAGGTCGCCCCGGTCCAGACCGGCGAGATCCAGCCGCGCCGTGAGGGCCGCCTGGCCGAAAAGATCCGTAAGCCGCAGTTCACCGTCCAGACCGTGCACGTGCAGCGCGTCGCCCTGCCCCTGAACGGGACTGAGGCTGAAACGGGGAATTTTCCAGCGCGCCAGGGCCTGCTGCGCGCCGGAGTCTGCACGCAGTTCCAGATCCAGCGCGGCCTCGCCGTCCAGGCGCCGGCCCGGCACAAAAGCGGACAGAGCCTGCCAGTCCGTCACGCGCAGTCCTATTTTGCCGTTCAGGGTGGGCAACCCGCCCGGCGCGAGCAAAGCCGTCACATCGCCCGCGCCTTCCAGACCCGCCGCACTCAGGCGCAGCTTGCGCAGACCGGCGGAAACAGTCTCAGACACGTTTGTCGGGCCGCCTTCCAATCCCTGTTTTGCGTCCGCCCCGTAAAAAAGCTCCGTGCTCAGACTGAGGGGCCGCTGATCCAGTCGGGCGCGCAGGTCCAGAAGCAGACGGGCCTCCTCGCGCGCGCCGTCCAGGCCCAGCGCCCCGCTCCAGGTCAGAGGCGCGCCCGTGAGCGACAGCAGCGTATCCTTGAGGACATGGCCGCCGTTCTGAATGTCCGCGCAAGCCAGACGCACTTCCACGTCGGGCCGCAGGAGCGCGCCTTTGGCGCTCACACTAAAGGACACAGGCGCGCGCAGCATGGCCAGCATGTCCTCAGCGCCCGCGACGGGGAGGGCTTCCTTTGCCGGGCCCTGCAGATTGACGGCCAGATTCAGGTCCAGAGGGCCGTCAGGCCAATCGCTGCCGCCGCTTTGCCACTGCCCCTGTCCCGTGGCCGTCAGACGGCCCGCCGCCAGATTCAGGCCGGTCAGGGCCAGATGCGCCGAAGATGCGGGCCCGCTCTCCGGTGCGGCCACGCCGCCTTCCAGACCGAGACTCAGGCGGGCTTCGGAACCCAGCAGATCAGGGGGCAGGCCGTCCACATTGAGCGCGGGGTTCCGCAAAAGCGCGTCCAGACGGCTGCTTACAGAAAAACCGGCGCCTTGGTCCGCCGTTTTCGCCGGACCGGCCTGGATTTCCAGGCTGGCTTCCGCCGCCGCGCAATCCAGGACGGACAGCGAGAACGGGGCCGCCTTCGCGCCGGACAGCCGCGCCCGCGCGTGCGCTTGCGCGCCGTTGCCGTCAGCCGCCAGCCCGGCCTCCAGGTCGGCCCGCAGGGGCTGTGGCCCGGAGGGCGCGGCCTTGTCCTCCGGCGTCGGGACAGCCGCGCCGCCCAGCAGTTCCGGCGGCAGCAGCGCGTTTTCCAGCGCCAGCGTATCCAGACGCACGGCCGGAAGCCAGCCGGGCAGATCATTCAGGGCGCGCGTCGCGTCGCCCAGCATCAGGCGCAGGAACTCCACGGTCAACGGAGGTTGCGGGGCGGACTCCGGACCGGGAGGCAGATCGGGCAGACGGGTCAGCGCCGGATTGACGCTGCGGACGGCCGTAATACGCACGGTGCCGGGCAGAGCGCGCCAATCCCAGTCAAAGCTGTTTTCCGGGGCGGTCAGCCAGACGCCGTGGGCGTCGGCGACTTCCAGGCCGAAGGAGCAGGCAAAGGGCAGCGGACCGGACAGACGGGTCAGACGCGCGCGCAGGCCGCTCTCCCGCAGGGAGCTTTCCAGCGTGGCGTTGACGGTTTCCAGCAGCCAGGCCTGGCCGCTATCGCTGCGCAGCACCCAGACCAGACCGGCCGACGCGGCCAGCAACAGGCCCAGCAGGCCCGCCAGAATGCGCCGCAACCAGCGGGTCCACCTTCCGGAGCGTCCGGAGCGCGGGGGCCGCGACGTTCCCGCCTCCCGGACCGTATGCTGTTCTTCGTTTATCCGCGCCATCAGAAGGACTGCCCTATGCTGATATAGACCTGTACCGGCGGATCGCCGTCAATGCGCCGCAAGGGCGCGGCCACGTCCAGGCGCACCGGCCCGATGGGCGTGTAGTAGCGCAGGCCCAGACCCGCGCCCCAATCCATATCCCCGATGATGCGCGGGAATTCGTCCGTGTAGACCATGCCGCCGTCCAGAAAGGGCACCAGGCCGATGTTTTCGGTTATCTTGAAGCGCGCCTCCAGATTGACGATCTGGTAGGAACGCCCGCCCAGCGGGTCATCCTCATTGTCGCGCGGCCCCAGAGCCTGATAGGCGTAGCCGCGCACCGAACCCGCGCCGCCCGCATAATAACGCATGCTGGACGGAATGTTGCGCAGCGCCGAGCCGGCCATGGCCCCGCCTTCCACCCGGCCCGCCAGCACCAGCCGGTCGTCGGGCCGCCCCGCCTTGTCGCGCAGGGGCGCGTAATAGACGCTGGCCGCCACGCTTCCGGCCATGGCGCTGAACGATTCCTGATAAAAGCCGGTAAAGGGCGTGAGCTTGATTTCCACTTCCGAGCCGCTGCTGGGATTGAGCACATTGTTGCGGCTGTCGCGCCGCAGGTTCGCGCGGGGGCTGACCACGCCGTAAGGGTGTTCGCTGTTTTCGTTATCCTTGAGGGAACCGCTTTCCACGAACAGGCTGATGCCGCCCCACCACTGGCGGGCAAGCCGCCGGTCCAGACCCGCCGAGGCGTTGCCGGCCATTTTGCGGTAGGCGCTGGTATCCTCGCGCAGGGCCGAGGCCGAGGCCAGCAGGCGCTGCTCCCGCACCAGAAAAGCCGGTTTTTCAAAGGCCGCCTTGATGCCCTGGATTTCCGTGGCCAGAGGGGCTGTGACCGTCAGCTTTTCGCCGTTGTGGAAAAGATTGCGGTGTTCCCAGGCCCCTTCCAGGCCCAGACCCGTGTCCGTATCATAGCGGGCGCTGCCGCTGATGGAGCGGAAAGGCGCTTCGGCCACGGTGATGTCCGCGGGCAGCACGGCCGCGCCGCCCTCTCCGCCGCTCTTTTCCAGATCAGCCTCAGCCGGGGCCGCCTCCACGGAGCGGAACAGGCCCAAACCGCGCAGGGTGTTGGCGTAATCCTCCAGCAGTTCGCTGTCCCACGGTTCCTCGCCCGGCGTCCAGGGAGTCAGGCGTTGCAGATATTCGGCATTGACTTCCTTTGCGCCTTGCACCCGGATGGTCCCCATAAGCGCGGGCGGGCCGGGCCGCACCAGGATGTCGGCATTGAGGGTACGCGCTTCATGGTTCAGGCTGTACCGGGCGTCGGCCACCTTGGCCAGGGGATAGCCCTCACGGCGCAACCGTTCCGGCAAAGCCTCCACGGCGGCCAGCATGGCGTCGGCGGTCACCGGCCGCCCCACCGTCACGCCGGGCAGCACGGGCGGAAAGGACGGCGGCGGCAACGTCTCCCGCTCCAGGCCCCAGAAGCCCGTCTCGCGGCTGCGGTTTTTGAAGGACTCCGGCACCTCGGGCGCGGGATCGTAACGCACGTCGGCCCGGCCCAGACTGTAACGCGGGCCCGGCTCCAGCAGCAGGGTCACGCGTACCGGCGAGACGGCCTCATCCAGGCTGAAAGAGGCCTTGCCGTCATAGTAACATTGAGAATGCAGCAGTTTCAACGCGCTTTCCGTATCGGCGCGGGCCCGGCGTTCCAGGGCCAGCAGGCTGTCCGGCGGTTCTTTGGCAAGCTGGGCGAGCTGGCTGGCGTCCTTCATCTTGCCCTCCAGCCCATTCTCGTCGGACGATTTGTCACGGACTTCAATGCGCAGGGTATAGGGTATGGGCGTGCCCTGCCAGGCCGGATCCGCTTCGCCGCCTGTTTCCGCCTGTTGGGCGTCCGCCGCCTGCGGACCGGCGTCGCCGCCCTTGGCCAGCAGACCACAGCCGCCCAGCCCCGGCAGCATGAACAGGGCCGCCAGCAGAAAAGCCCGCGCCGCAGACGGGGACAGAGGGAGGAAGAAAGAGCGGAAGGTGCTCCCGACGCAACGCCGCCCGCTGACGGCATGGAAAAAGCGGAAAAAAGAGAACACGGCAGAACGCATAGTGTATCGTATATACCCCCGAGTGTCAGCGGGCGCAAGCCGGACGCAGGCGGAGGAATACGGCACCGGCCCCAAAAGATGTTCGTCCGCATCAGGGCTTTGGGCGCAGGAATTTTCACCGGCCCGGAGGGATCACCTGAACGGGGCTTGTCGCCCGCACAGCATCCCGGTGAGGCACAACGCTCCGGCTTGGCAAAGCCGCTTCGCTTTGCTAGGCTGGGACATTACGCTCTGGCGTGAAATCCAAGCAACATCCGGAGAACATATGAACTACGATCTCTGCCTGCATATAGACAGCAACGACCCCGCCATGCTGCGTCTGGTGCTGAAAAACGCGGCCAATTACATCAAGGGCCTGCCCGGCGAAAATTTCCAGTTGGCCGTGGTGGCCAACGGACCGGCCGTGACCCTGTTCACCAACGAGCACGCGGACCTGCGCGAACTGGCCGCGCCGCTCTTGGCACATGGCGTGCGCGTCATGCTCTGCGCCAACGCCCTGGCGGATAACAGCATTGACGACAGTCGCCTCTGGCAGGGCTGCACGGTGGTGCCCGCCGGTCTGGTGGAAGTGGTGCGCCTGCAACGCGAGGGCTTTGCCTACATCAAACCGTAATGCCGCTTCCGGATAAAAATTTCCGTCATTTTTATCTCAAACAGGCATAGACGGCGAGGATGTGACCTCGGACGGCCTCGCCTTCCGGCGGTGTGGCGCAATCGCGGGCGCGCGGCCGACACGTAGCAATTGCATGGGCGCGGTTATTACGCGAAAACAGCGGAAGACCCATTGACTGAAAACTGAAAGCAAGGCCCCCGTTTCCGGCTCGCTGGACGGGGGCTCTCCTCTGCGGGCGGGAGAACGGGGAATGGAGAACTTCACGGAAATTTTGGGCGCCACGCGGCAAGCAACACCGCTCGTGCATTTCATCACAAACTACGTCACCGTCAACGACTGCGCCAACATCACCCTGGCCGCCGGAGGTTCGCCCATCATGGCCGACGACGCCAGGGAGGCCGGGCAGATCGCGGGCCTCTGCTCGGCTCTGGTGCTGAATATCGGCACCCTCAGCGAGCGCACGGTGCGGGCCATGCTCCTCGCCGGTCAGACAGCCAACCTTCTGGGCCGCCCCGTGATTCTTGACCCTGTGGGCGCGGGCGCCTCCGATTTCCGCAACGACACGGCCCTGCGCCTGTTGCGCGAGGTCCGCTGCGCTGTCATCAAAGGCAACAACGCCGAGATCAGTTTCCTGGCGGGCGGTCTGGCCGCCGCCAGAGGCGTGGATGCCGGTCCGGAAAACCTGGTCACGGAGGAAAATCTGGCGGAAAGCGCCCGTCGCGCGCAACAGCTGGCCGCGCTGACCGGCGCGGTCATCGTGATCAGCGGTCCCATCGACATTGTGGCGGACAGCCGGGAAGCCTGGGCCGTGCGCAACGGGCATCCCCTGATGGCGCGCATCACGGGCACGGGCTGCATGTCCGCGGCCGTGACCGGCGCGTTTCTGGGCGCGAATCCCTACGCGCCCCTGCAAGCCTGCGTCTGCGCCATGGCGGGCATGGGCGTCTGCGGGGAACTGGCCCATGAAAAACTGCTGGCCGTGGGCGGCGGCAACGGCACCTATCGTATGCTGCTGCTGGACGCCATGAGCCGACTGGATGAAGCCACGTTGAACGCGCGGGCCAGGGTGGACGGCTTTAGGCTCAGTCCTCATTCATCCCCCTGCTGCAACGCCGCCTTTTTCCATACAGCGGCGTTGCAAAGCAAAAATTGACCTTGCAGTGCGCTAGCCGTTGGGCAGCGGAGCTGCCTTACGGATAGCGACACCAGCGCTATGCCGATACAGCTTCAGCCAATTTCTGCTTTGCGCCTTGCTGCCTGAAAAATTCAGCTTTTTGTGATCGAGGGAGCAACGACGTTGCGTTCTTTTGCCTCTTGATCGCCTTCTCTGTTCGCGTGTCCGCAAATATCCGCTTGCTGTTAATTAACTAATTAGTTAATTAACAGCACATGAAGCAGACAGCAAAAAAATACGGCCCGCACGGACGGCCTCCGGCGGGCAAAAACGGCGACAAACGGGAGCATATCCTGGACAGCGCCCTGAATCTTTTTGCCGGACAGGGCATAGCCGGAACGACCATCGCCCAGGTGGCCAAGGCCGCCGGGGTCACCCCGGCCATGGTCCATTACTACTTCACCAACCGCGAAGGCCTGCTGGACGCTATTGTCGCCGAGCGTCTGGCCCCGGTCATCGCCTACATCTGGGCGGACATTTCGGAAAAAACCCTCAATGATCCGCGCCGCGTGGTGACGGAACTTGTGGACCGTCTGCTGGAAACCGTGGGGCGCATGCCCCAACTGCCCTTTCTCTGGAGCCGTGAAGTCCTGCATGCCGGAGGCTTGCTGCGCCGACGGGTCATGTCCCTCATTCCGGTGGAGCGCTTTGAAACATTGAGCCGCTATCTTTCCGGCGCGCAACGCGAGGGTCTGCTCAATGCCCGGGCCGCCCCCGCCCTGGTGTTCATTTCCGTCTTGGGCGTGATCATGCTGCCCCTTGCCGCGCAGGATATTCTCGGCAGGACGTCGGCCGGCTCCGCCCTGAACCGGGAGACGCTCAGACGGCACGTTCTCGCCCTGCTGCTGGACGGCCTGTGCCCGCAGCCGGAACCGGAGGCAAAACCATGACGCGGAAGACCATGGCGGCCCTGCTTGTTGTGTGCCTGCTTTCTCTGGCGGGCTGCGGCGATTCGGGACAGGGCGTTTTCCAGGGCTATGTGGAGGGAGAATACGTCTATCTGGCCTCGTCCCAGGCCGGACGGCTCGAAAGCCTGGCCGTGGAGCGCGGTTCCAGCGTGAGCGCCCGCAGTCTTTTGTTTGAGCTGGAAGCGGAATACGAGCGCCAAGTTCTGCGCCAGGCGGAAGAGGAAGAGCTTTCGGCACGGGCCCAGCTCAAGGACATGGAAACGGGCAAGCGGCCCGAGGAAGTCGCCATGGCCAGAGCGCAGCTTGAGCAGGCCCGGGCGGAAGCCGCCAACGCCGCCGCGCAGTTGCGCCGCAACGAAGTCCTGGCCCGGAGCGGGGGAGTTTCCAAAGCGAAGCTGGACGATTCCAGAGCCGCCGCCAGGACAAGCGCGGCCCGCGTGGTCGAGCTGGCCAGCCAGGTTGACGTCTACCGGCTGCCGGAACGGGAAAAAAGAATCGAGGCGCAGCGGGCCGCCGTGCGGGCGGCCGAAGCGCGCGTCGCCCAGGCCCGCTGGGACCTGGAGCAGAAACAACTGCGCGCGCCCGCGAGCGGCCTGGTTTACGACACCCTCTTCCGCGCGGGAGAGTGGGTGCCGGCCGGCAGCCCGGTGGTCCAGGTGCTGCCGCCGGGCAACGTGAAAATCCGCTTTTTCGTGCCCGAACCGCTGGTGGGCGGCCTGAAGACCGGCGGACAGGTGCTGGTGCGGGCGGACGGCCGACCGGAACCCTTTGCCGCCGCCGTCTCCTATGTGGCGTCCAATGCGGAATACACGCCGCCGGTCATCTACAGCAACGAGACGCGCTCCAAGCTGGTCTTCATGGTCGAGGCGCGGCCCGAACCGGGCATTGCCGCCGAACTGCATCCGGGGCAGCCCGTGAGCGTGAGCCTGCCATGACCGCGCGCTACGAAAATCCGGCTGATCCGGCGGGCTCGCCGGAGCTGGTCATCGACGTCAGAAACCTGAGCAAAAGCTTCGGTTCGAAAAAAGTCGTGGATGACGTCTCGCTTTCCGTCAGGCGCGGCGAGATCTACGGCTTTCTCGGCCCCAACGGCAGCGGCAAGACCACCTGCATCCGCCTGATGTGCGGGCTTCTGACGCCCGACTCCGGCAGCGGCGCCTGCCTGGGCTTTGACATTGTGCGGGAGAGCGAACGCATCAAGCGCCGCGTCGGCTACATGACGCAGCGCTTTTCCTTCTGGGAAGACCTGACCATCCGCGAAAACCTGGAATTCGTGGCCCGCCTTTTTGAAATGAAAGAACGCAAGGCCGCCGTGGACCGGGCCCTGGAAAACCTGGGCCTGCATGGGCGCTCGAACCAGCTCACCGGCACGCTTTCCGGCGGCTGGAAGCAGCGCCTGGCCCTGGCCGCCTGCATGCTGCACGCGCCGGACCTGCTCCTGCTCGACGAACCCACGGCCGGGGTGGACCCCACGGCCCGCCGCGATTTCTGGGAGGAACTGCACAGGCTGGCCGCACAAGGCATTTCCGTGCTGGTGAGCACGCATTATATGGACGAAGCCGAACGCTGCCACAAACTGGCCTATATCGCCTACGGCAAACTGCTGGTCAAGGGCACGCGCGGGAGATTGTCGCTTCGCAGCGACTCCACACCCTGTCCGTGTCCGGGGATGAGCTCAACGCGCTGTCCGCACGGCTGGAGGGCGCGCCCGGCGTCGAGCAGACCGTGATGTTCGGCAGCGCGCTGCACGTCAGCGGACGGGACGAGCAGGCCCTGCGCCGGGCCGTGGCCGCCGTTGCCGGGCAGCGGCGCGTGCAGGACGCGGAGACCAGCCTGGAGGATGTTTTTATCTACATGATGCGGCGCTCCCGGGACAACTTCGAGGCGGCCCGATGAACGGCGAACGCGTCTTTTCGCCCACGCGCTGGTGGGGCGTGGTGATCAAGGAATTTCTGCAGCTCAGGCGCGACCGTCTGACCTTCGGAATGATCGTGGGCCTGCCGATCATCCAGCTTTTGCTGTTCGGCTACGCCATCAACAGCGATCCCAAGCATCTGCCCACGGCGCTTGTGCTCGGCGAACAGAGCCGTTTTACGCGCAGTCTCGCGGCTGCCCTGGAGAATTCGGCCTATTATTCCATTGTGAAAAACCTGGACGAGAAAAGCGCGCGGCACGCCTTGGCCAGGGGGGACGTGCAGTTCGTGATCAGCGTGCCGTCCGACTTTTCCCGCCGCCTGCTGCGCGGCGAGCGTCCCGCCATCCTGGTGGAAGCCGACGCCACGGACCCCACGGCCACCGGCGGCGCGCTCGGCGCGGTGCAGGGCATCGCCCAGGCCGTGGCCGAAAAGGAACTGACCGGCGCGCTCGCGCATCTGCGGGCTTCTCCGGAGGCCTTTTCCATTCAGGCGCACCGGCTGTACAACCCGGAGGGACTCACCCACTACAATATCGTGCCGGGCCTGATGGGCGTGATCCTGACCATGACCACGGTGATGATGACCGGTCTGGCCATCACCAGGGAACGGGAGCGCGGGACCATGGAAAATCTGTTGTCCTCGCCGATCAGCCCCCTGGAAATCATGACCGGAAAGATCGTGCCCTACATCCTGATCGGCCACATCCAGATGGGCATCATCGTCGCCCTGGCCATGCTGCTGTTCAACGTCCCGTTCGCGGGCGACCCCCTGGCCCTGTATGTGGCCGCCCTGCTGTTCATCGCGGCCAACCTCACGGTGGGGGTCACGCTCTCGTCCTTTGCCAAAAACCAGCTTCAGGCCATGCAGATGACCATTTTCTATTTTCTGCCCAGCATGATGCTTTCCGGCTTCATGTTTCCCTTCGCCGGGATGCCCAAATGGGCCCAGGCCATCGGCAGCCTTCTGCCGCTGACCCATTTCAACCGCTCGGTGCGCGGCATCCTGCTCAAGGGCAACGGCTGGGCCGACCTCTGGCCTTCCCTGTGGCCTGTGGCGCTGTTCAGCGTCGTGGTCATGGCCGCCTGCGTGCGCTTCTTCCGCCGCACGCTTGATTAGAATATGCGCATGCTCCGGCGGGCCGTCTTGGCAAAACCCGCCGGCAAAAAAACGCCCCGCCGGGCATGCCGACAGGGCGTTGTGCTTGTATCCCGGCACGGCGTCCGGCAAAAGAGACAGCCGCCGCGTCCGGTCCCGACCGGTCAGGATTTGTTCTTGGCGGCCTTGCCCGCGATCTGGTAACGCCGCAGGGAGGACAGCTCGGCCTTGCGCAAACGGATGGACTGGGGCGTCACTTCCACCAGTTCATCCTCGCGCACGAAGTGCAGGGCGTGCTCCAGGGTCATCTTCTTCACCGGCGTAAGGATGACGTTTTCATCCTTGCCCGCGGCGCGCAGGTTGGTAAGCTTCTTTTCCTTGGTGGCGTTGACGTCAATGTCGTTGTCGCGGTTGTGCTCGCCCACGATCATGCCTTCGTAGACCGGGTCGCCGGGCTCCACAAAGAGCGTGCCGCGCGGCTCCAGGTTGAACAGGGCGTAGGCCACGCCCACGCCGGGCCGGTCAGCCACGATGGAGCCGGAAAAACGCGTGGGGAAGTCGCCGCGCCATTCCTCATAGCCCTCCAAGTAGGAGTTCATGATGCCCGTGCCCTTGGTGTCCGTGAGAAATTCGTCGCGGTAGCCGATCAGCCCGCGCGAGGGCACGGAAAACTCCAGGCGCACCCGGCCCGTGCCGTTGTTGGTGCAGTTGAGCATGCGGCCCTTGCGCTGGGCCAGCTTGTCCGTGACCACGCCCATGAAGGTTTCGTCGCAGTCCACATAGAGATGCTCGATGGGTTCCAGGGTCTTGCCGTTGGCGTCCTTTTTCAGAATCACTTCGGGCCGTCCCACGGACAGTTCAAAGCCCTCCCGGCGCATGGTCTCGATAAGAATGGCCATCTGGAATTCACCCCGGCCCTTGACCAGAAAGGCGTCGCGGTCCGCGGTCTCTTCCACGCGGATGGCCACGTTGCGCAGGCTTTCCTTGACCAGACGGTCCTGGATGGCCCGGCTCTGCACGATCTTGCCCTCGCGCCCGGCCAGGGGCGACGTGTTGATGCCGAAGCGCATGGCCACGGTGGGTTCGTCCACGCGGATGCGCGGCAGGGCGCGCGGGCTCTCGCGGGTGCAGATGGTGTCGCCGATGGTCACGTCCTCAATACCCGCCAGCACCACGATGTCGCCGGGCTGGGCCTCCTCCACCTCGGAAAGCTGCAAGCCGTCGTAAACCTGAAGCCGGGTGGCGCGCAGGGGCCGCGCCGCGCCGTCCTCGCCGATGCAGGCCAGGGATTCCTTGGCGAAAACCTTGCCGTGCATGATCCGGCCCACGGCCAGCCGCCCCAGATAATCCGAATAATCCAGATCGGCCACCAGCATCTGGAAGGGCTGTTCCGGATCGTAGGACGGGCCCGGCAGCCTGGTCAGAATGGTTTCAAACAGCGGGGACAAATTTTCCTGCGGATCGTCAATATTGTTCATGGCCACGCCCGCGCGGCCGATGGCGTAAAGCACGGGGAATTCCAGCTGCTCCTCGCTGGCCCCCAGGTCGATGAACAGATCATAGATTTCGTTGAGCACTTCCTGGGGCCGGGCGTCCTTGCGGTCGATCTTGTTGATGACCACCACCACGGGCAGACCGGCTTCCAGGGTTTTGCGCAGCACGAAACGGGTCTGCGGCAACGGGCCTTCCGAGGAATCCACCAGCAGAATGGCCCCGCTGGCCATGGACAGGGAACGTTCCACTTCCCCGCCGAAGTCCGCGTGGCCCGGCGTGTCGATGATGTTGATCTTCACGCCTTTCCAGCGCACGGCGCAGTTTTTGGCGGCAATGGTGATGCCGCGCTCGCGTTCCAGATCCATTTTGTCCATGACGCGGTCGTCCACGCGCTGGTCGGCGCGGAATACGCCGCTCTGCTTGAAAAGGGCGTCCACCAGCGTGGTCTTGCCGTGGTCGACGTGGGCGATGATGGCCACATTGCGGAGAGAATCATTCTGCTGCATGGGAAAAACCTTACATTAGAAAAGAATAACAACGGCGGACAAAACGGTCCGCCGTGGGAGCCGCGCAAGCGCCTTTGCGCCGACGCTCTGGAACATTGCGCAAATGAACGAAGACGATGATTTGCCGCATGCTCTGAAAGAACTTCGGTTTGTACGCATTTTTCAGAGTTTTGTCACCAAGGCCCGCAACAGCCGGGCCAGATTTTCGCCCGCGCGTCCGGCCACGGCGATGATCTCCGCCAGGGGCGCGGGCACCATGCAGTCCGGCAGGTTTTTGTTGGACAGGCAGGAAACGCCCAGCACCCGCATGCCCAGATGCCGCGCCGCGATGACCTCCAGCACGGTGCTCATGCCCACGGCGTCGGCCCCCCACTGGCGGTACATGCGCGTTTCGGCCGGGCTTTCCATCTCCGGCCCGTGCACGCCGATATAGACCCCGCGTTCCAGACGGATGCCCAGCGCCCCCGCCGTTTCCAAGGCCAGGGCCTGCAGGGCCGGGTCAAAGGGCGCGCTCATGTCCGGAAAGCGCTCGCCCCAGGCCGCGCAATTGGGGCCGGTCAGCGGCGACGCGCCGGTGTGGTTGATCTGGTCGGCCATGCACATCAGGGTTCCGGCCTCAAAGCACGGGTTCAGCGCTCCGGCGGCATTGGTGATGATCAGGGTTTTCACGCCCAGACCGGCCATGACCCGCACGCCCATACAGACTTCGGCCGGACTTCTGCCCTCGTACAAATGGCAGCGGCCCTGCTGGGCCAGCACCGGCACGCCGTTCAGGCGGCCCCGCACAAAGGCCCCCTGATGCGAATCCACGCCGGGCAGCGGGAAACCGGGCAGGTTCACGAAAGGCACGCGCACACACGACGCCCCCCCGGCCGCCGGGCCATTCGGGGAGCCGGTCAGCAGTTCGGCGGCCAGACCGGACAGTCCTGTGCCCAGAACCAGGCCCAGCAACGGCGCTTCTCCGGCCGCGGAAGCGGGCAGCGCGGCCCGTAACACATCAACGGCAAGCTGGACTTCTTGCGAATTTTGCATAAGATTATCTCTCGACTTCTGGTAAATTTTCGGGTCCGACAGCCCGCCCACTATAGCCCGCGCGTATCCCGCCCACAAGGGCGGCACGGGCATGACGCGAAGGGAAGAGCACTGTTCCCGGGGAGAGAGGCTTGAACAAAGTTCAGGACAGCAGCAAGAAGAAGGTCGCCGCCAAGGGCGCGGCCACGGAAATTCCGTTGAGCGACCACAAGGTTCTGGTGGCCAACCGGGGCGAAATCGCCATGCGCATCATGCGGGCCTGCCGCAAACTGGACGTGGCCTTCACGGCCGTGTACACGGCGGAGGACGCGGCTTCCGGCCATGTGCGCCTGGCCCGCGAGGAAGGCGGCGAAAAAAGCCTTTTCCAGGTCTCCTCCTACCACGACGCCAACGAGCTGATGGCCGTGGCCGACGAGGCGGGCTGCACCGCCGTGCATCCGGGCTACGGCTTTTTCGCCGAGGATTTCCGCTTTGCCCGCCGGGTCACCAAGCGCGACCGCAAGCTGATCTTCATCGGCCCCTCCTGGAAAATCATCCGCGAACTGGGCGACAAGATCAACACCAAGCGCCTGGCGCGCGGCCTGGGCGTGCCCACGGTGCCCGGCTCGGACCGCCCCATTTACGACGAGATGGAGGCCGAGCGCATCGCCAAGTCGGTCTTTGAATTTCAGGAACAACAGGGCATCCAGCGCCCCCTGGTGCTGGTCAAGGCCTCGGCCGGCGGCGGCGGCATGGGCATTGAGGAAGTCTACGACCCGGACCAGTTCCGTTCGGTCTACCGGCGCATCCGCAATTACGCCCTGCGCCAGTTCAAGGACGAAGGCGTGCTCATCGAGCAGCGCATCACGGATTTCAACCACCTGGAAGTGCAGATCGTTTCTGACCGCTCGGGCACGAATCCCGTACATTTCGGCACGCGCAACTGCTCCATCCAGTCCACAGGCCTGCAAAAACGCATCGAGGTCGCGCCCGGCTTCGCGCCGGACGAGTTGGAGTACACCTTCAACGCGGGCCGCGTGCTCACGGACATTGTGGACTACTCCCTGGCCATGGCCCGCAAGGTGGGCTACGACAACGTGGGCACCTGGGAATGGATCGTCACCCGCAAGGGCGAGCCCTTCCTTATGGAGGTTAACACCCGCATCCAGGTGGAAAACGGCGTTTCGGCCCGCATCTCGCGGGTGCACGGCAAGGAGGGCGTGGACCTCATCGCCGAGCAGGTCCGCATCGGTCTGGGCCAGCCGCTGGGCTACAGCCAGGCGGACATCGCCTCCGAGGGCGTGGGCATCGAGTACCGCCTCATCGCCGAAGACCCGGACAACAATTTCACGCCCTGGGTGGGCCGCATCGAGCACTTCCAGTGGAAAGACCAGCCCTGGCTGACCATGCTGACCCACGTGCCCCGCAACGAACCCTACGAAATTCCCACGGAATTCGACCCCAACCTAGCCCTGGCCATCATCTGGGGCAAGGACCTGGACGAGGTCAAGGCGCGCGGGCTGGAATTTCTGAACAACCTGCGCCTGGAAGGCCAGAACGGCGCGGGCGAGCCCCTCAAATCCAACGTGGATTTTCTGAAGGCCAATACCGGACGCATTCTGCGTTTTTAACCGCAACCGGATTTTCCGCATGCACGGCGCTTCTCCCCTGCCCCATTGCGCGGCCTGCCCTTTCAAACGTGAGGAAAGGCTCTGTTGCGTGCCCGGCGGCAAACATCCGCCGGACTGCCCTTCGGCGGCCCGGCAAGATCTGGTGGAGCAAAGCCGCCAGGCCTACGCCAGGCCGGACATCCGGCATTTCGCGCGCCAGGCCGCCAAAGTGGAACGGCACAGTTACGCCCGGCTGCCCAACGGCGGGCGCATGCCCTGCCGTCCCCGGATTCTTGAAATCGTGGCCTTCGCCAAGGCCATGGGCTATCAGCGCCTGGGCCTGCTTTTTTGCATCGGCCTGCGGCGCGAGGCCGCGGGCGCGGCGGAAATATTCAAGGCCCAGGGCCTGGAGGTTGCTTCCGTGATCTGCAAGGCGGGCGGCCTGTCCAAAAGCGAGCTGGACCTGACGGGCGAGGATCTGCTCAACCCGGAGCACCCGGAAAGCATGTGCAATCCGCTGCTCCAGGCCGAACTGATGAACCGGGCCCAGGTGGACTTCAACGTGCTGCTGGGCCTCTGCGTGGGACACGACACCCTGGCCCTGCGCCATCTGGAGGCCCCGGCCACGGTGCTGGCCGTCAAGGACCGCATGCTGGGCCATAACCCGCTGGCCGCTGTCCAGTGCAGCGACAGTTATTTCAACTACCTCAAGACACCGATGTAACCGGCGCACCCCAAATTATGGACAACAATATCGAAAAACGCATCCAGAGCCTGCGCGACAGACTGACCTACATGCAGGACATTTTCGCGGGCAAGCACAAGGACAACGCGGACCTGCTGGAAGAGCGGCTCTCGGCCTTCGCCGAACGCGCCCGTTCCGGCTCGCTCAACGATCCCTATGCGGAGCTGGCCACGGTCGAGGATCTGTTCGCCTATGTGGAGCGCCGGCTGGAAAGCGGCGTCATGCCCATGGACCGGGTGCGCATCGTGCGCCACCCCCAGCGCATCTGCCTGCGCGACATTCTGGAAAACGTCTACGACAACTTCACGGAAGTGGGCGGCCAGGACGAGCACAGTCTGGACCCCAGCATGCTCATCGCCCGGGCGGTGATCACCCGCCGCCGGGGCAAGAAGACCTACACCCAGTCGGTGATGGTCATCGGGCAGGAAAAGGGCCACGGCGCGGAATTCCGCAACGGCGGTTCGGTCAAGCCCTGGGGCAACGCCAAGGCCCTCCAGTACATGCGTGTGGCCGAAACCGAAGGCATCCCCATCCACGCCTATATCTTCACGCCCGGCTCCTTCCCCATTGAGGACTACCCCGGCGCGGCCCAGCAGATCGCCCGCAACATCTACGGCATGGCGGGCCTGCGTGTGCCCATTGTGGCAGTGATTTCCGAGGGCGGCTCCGGCGGGGCCGAGGCCATCGGCCTGGCCGACAAGCGCCTGATGCTCTCGCACGGCTATTATTCCGTCATTTCGCCGGAAGGGGCCGCGGCCATCGAAGGGCGGCTCAAGGCCGGGCAGCGCGCCACGCCCGAACTCATCGAGCACTGCGCCGAAAACCTGCACATCACGGCCCAGGACAATCTGCGCTTCGGCTACATCGACCGCATCGTGCAGGAACCGCCCCTGGGCGCGCGGCCCTGGCATTTCGACTTTTTCCGCCAGCTGCGCCAGGAGGTCATCCGGGCCACGGACGAGGTGGTCATCTCCACGCGCAAACTGCCCGGCTTCCGGGGCCTGGCGCTTTCGCGCCACCGCAATCCGGACGCCAACCTGGATGAGCTGCACATCCGCTGGGGCCTGTCCACGGCGGCCAAAAACCGTTTGCGCGACCGCCGCCAGCAGAAGTTCCTGCGTCTTTCGCGCCAGGCCGCGCGCGACCGCCGTCCCTTCCTGACCAAGACCGCCACCGCCTTCTGGGACTGGTTTTCCAAGCCTTGGGTCAGCTTCAAGTACGACTTCTACCGCAAGCACCAGCGGCAGATCCGCGGCTTCATGGAAGAAATGGACAACGAATGGGAAATGTTCAAGGGCCGCCTGTTCGCCCCCTGGCGCAAACTGACCCGCAATCTGCCCAGCCGGGCGGAGAACAAGGCCAGGGAACTCACCGCACTTTCGGCCTGGTCGGACGATTCGCGCCGCCACAAGTGGAACTACCTCTCGCCGCGCTACAAGATCGACCGCACCCTGACCTGCCCCAACAGCGCCTCCTACGGCTGCCTGGACCTCTGGGGCCCGGACCTGTTCGCGGAATTCGCGGGCGTGTGCAGCCACTGCGGCTACCACTTTCCCATGGAACCCGAATGGTACGTGAAAAACGTCTTTGATCCGGGCTCGGTCTTTGAATTCAACAGTGAAATCGAGGCGGGCAATCCTCTGGACTTCCCCGGTTTCGCCGAGCGCATCGCCGAAGCCCAGAAAAAAACCGGGGCCAAGAGCGGCTGCATGACCTTCGAGGCCCGCATCGACAACATCAAGATGGTGGTGGCCATGCTCATGGGCACCTTCCGGGGCGGCTCCGTGGGCGCGGCCGAAGGCTATAAATTCGTGGAAGCCGCGCAACGCGCCGCCAAGAAGCGTTACCCCTTCCTGGCCTACGTGCACGGCACGGCGGGCATCCGCATCCAGGAGGGCACCCACGGCGTAATCCAGATGCCGCGCTGCACCGTGGCCGTGCGCCGCTACATTGAATCCGGCGGTCTGTACATGGTGCTCTACGACACCAATTCCTTCGCCGGGCCGGTGGCCAGCTTCCTGGGCTGTTCGCCCTACCAGTTCGCGGTGCGCTCGTCCAATATCGGCTTCGCCGGGCCGGGCGTCATCAAGGAAACCACGGGCATGGACATTCCGCCCAAGTACCACCGCTCCTACCGCGCCCTGTCGCGCGGCCACATTCAGGGCATCTGGGACCGGCGGCAGATCAGGGCCAACCTCAAACAGGCCCTGCTTACCATCGGCGGCAGAAACTTGTATTATCGGTAGCATTGAATCGGGGGCTCCGCCCCCGCCCCCCGGCAGGGGCATGATGCCCCTGCACCCCCATTGCCGACATCGTGTTGCGCGGCAACACGATGTCGGAGGCGCGGGGGTCCGGGGGGAATCATTCTCCCCGGACGGGGTTTGGGGCGGTAAGCCCCAAAAAGAGATCATACGGACAGAAAATGATCGACATTTCCGCCTTGCTGGATGAAATCAAGGCCTCGCCCTACCGCGAGATCGTCATCGCCACGCCCCACACCGGACGGGTGACCTTCGCCGGTCTGAAAACCGGAGACAAGGTCATGGGCCCCCAGGGCCAGTGGAAGGAAAAACCCGGCACCCAGATCGCCACCCTGGAGCGCGAACGCAATCCCAAGCCCATCTGCGCGCCGGAAAAAGGCGAAGTCAGCGTGCTGCACAGCGAGCTGGAAGGCCGCTTCGTGGAGGCGGGCACGCCTCTGGCGGTGCTGCGCCACATGCTCACCCGCGAGGAAGTGCAGCGGGCCATCCTGCAAAAGGCCCTGCACCTCTTCCGCGCGCCGGAGCGGGCCAAATACTATTTCACGCCCGAAGTGGACAAGAAAATACGCGCTTCGGACGCGCATTCCGTGGCGGTGCGGGACGGTATGGAGCTGTTGATCATGTCGCGCATGAAGCGCGAGGTGCCCCTGCACTACACGGGCCCGGACGGCGTCATTTACGCCGTCTACTTCAAGTACAACGAAAACATGGACACGGGCGCGCCGCTCATCGGCGTCTGCCCGCAGGATCAGCTTCCGGCCATTCAGGACGTGATCATGCGCGTCCAGACGGAATGGACGGAAAAAGAGTAACGGCGGCGGCCCGAGGCCGGCTGACGCGGCCCGGCGACATGCCGCCCCACCCTTAACATATGGTACACTATTATGGGAAAAGCACTGCAAATCCGGGTCAGCGCCGTGACCTGGAATGAAGATCTGTTGGAAGAACTCTGGCCCAAATTGACCGAACTGGCCTTCAGCGTGCCCATCAAGCACGAAAAACACGGCGTGTTGGAAATGGTGCGCGCTCTGGACGAGGGCCTGACATTCATGAAGTGGTCTAAAGCCCGCCAGGAGGCCCTGGGACCGGGCATCCGCGAGGCCGCGCGCCTGAAGCAGAATCTGGAAAAGGCCCTGGCCGACTGGCAGCCGCGTGAAGCCAACGTCCTGAGCGATCAACTGGAAGACGTGCTGGATCAGCTGGAGCAGGCCTTCGTGGCCTGAACCGACGACGGTCGTCCTGTATCCGTATTCATCCTGGAGCACAGCAATGCTGAATAAAGTCATGATCATCGGCCGACTGGGCCGCGACCCCGAACTGCGTTACACCCAGAGCGGCTCGCCGGTGGCCAGCCTGAACGTGGCCACCGACGAATCCTATACCGACCGCGACGGCAACAAGGTGGAACGCACCGAATGGCACCGCGTGTCGGTGTTCCAGCGACAGGCCGAAAACTGCGCCAACTACCTCTCCAAGGGCAGCCTCGTCTATGTGGAGGGCAGCCTGCAAACCCGTAAATGGCAGGATCAGCAGGGCCAGGACCGTTACACGACGGAAATCAAGGCCCAGCGCGTGCAGTTTCTGGACCGCAAGGGCGACGCCCCGCGCGGCGGCCAAGGCGGCTATGAGGATGAGTACGCGGGCGCTCCCGGCGGCGCGCCCCGGCAGGCCCCGCGCGGACAAAGCGGACCGGCCGGATCGGCCGGACAGGGCGGCGGTCAGCGGAGCCAGGGCGGAGGGCAGGCGCCGCAACGCCCGGCCCCGCGCCAGCAGCCTCAGGACGAAGATCTGGGTCCGGCCTTCCCCTCGGAAGCTTCCAATATGGACGAAGTACCTTTTTAGCGTACCTTGCGCATGAAAGGCTTCAGGGCGCATCCTCAACCATGAATACGCGGCCCGCACGGCGTCCGAAAGGCCGCCGCGCGGGCTTTTTTGCTTTACGGCCGCGCCGGAAAGGCAAAAGAAGCCACAAAAAATCCTGAAAGGTAGTTGACTTTTTGTTAGATTATTCACAAGATGTTTACCGGAACAGCCCCCTTTCCGGCCGGATTGGATTTTGCCCGGCGCGGTGAGGCTTCCATAACTAAAACACGGAGGATTTCGCGATGTCCAAACTGGTACCCCCGCATGGCGGCAAAGGCCTGGTGTGTTGCCTGCTGGAAGGCAAGGCCTTGGAAGATGAAAAGAAAAAGGCCGCCGGCCTGAAGCAGATCGAGATTTCTTCCCGCGCCAAGGGCGACCTGATCATGATGGGCATTGGCGGTTTTTCGCCCCTGACCGGCTTCATGGGCAAGGCTGACTGGAAGAGCGTATGCGAAAAGATGCTGCTCGCCGACGGCACCTTCTGGCCCGTGCCGGTGACCCTCGACATCTCCGCCGAAGACGCCAAAGATTTGAAGGTCGGCCAGGAAGTGGCCCTCGTCCGTAAGGGCGAAGTCATGGCCACCATGAAGGTGGAAGAAATCTACGAGATGACCGAAGCCGACAAGAAGTGGGAATGCGAACTGGTCTTCAAGGGCGAAGGCCCGGACTCCGAAAAGTTCTGGGAAGTGGCCCCCAATGACCATCCCGGCGTCAAAATGGTGCTGGCCCAGAAAGAATACAACATCGCCGGTCCGGTGAAAGTTCTCTCGCAGGGCGAATTCCCCGAAAAGTTCCCCGGCGTGTACATGACCCCCGCCCAGCTGCGCGAAAAGATGGACGAACGCGGCTGGCAGAAAGTGGCCGCCCTGCAGCTGCGCAATCCCATGCACCGTTCGCACGAATACCTGGCCAAGATCGGCGTGGAAGTCTGCGACGGCGTGGTCATCCACTCCCTGGTGGGCTCCCTGAAGCCCGGCGACATCCCGGCCGAAGTGCGCGTGAAGTGCATCGACACCTTGGTGGACAAATATTTTGTCAAAGACTTCGTGATCCAGGCCGGCTATCCGCTGGACATGCGTTACGCCGGTCCGCGTGAAGCTCTGCTGCACGCCACATTCCGTCAGAACTACGGCATCAACAATCTGCTGGTGGGCCGCGACCACGCCGGTGTGGGCGACTTCTACGGCATGTTTGAAGCCCAGGAAATCTTCCGCAAGATGCCCGTACCCGCCGAGGAAGGCAAACGTCTGCTCTGCGAGCCCCTGAACATCGACTGGACCTTCTACTGCAAGAAGTGCGACGGCATGGCCTCCATGCGCACCTGCCCGCACAGCAAGGAAGACCGCGTGATCCTGTCGGGCACCAAGCTGCGCAAGATGCTCTCCGAAGGCGCGGAAGTGCCGGATCACTTCGGCCGCGAGGAAGTGCTCGTCATTCTGCGCGAGTACTATTCCGGTCTCACCGAAAAGGTGGAAATCAAGATGCAGCGCGCCGCCGCCGGCTCCACCATGTAACGGACCGCGTCAGCATGATATAAAAGGGACGCCCTGCAGGGCGTCCCTTTTATATTTGCATTGACGTCAAACCACGCTTCTCGGCACGCCGCCGGGCGTGCGGCCGCTCTCGCAGCCGTCAGAGCAATTTCAAAATAACATTGCTCTATTTCTTGCACTTCACAATAATATTCCGCATGGGCGTATCGCGCACGCCGACGGTATTGGTGCTGACGATCTCATAGGGGCCGCCGCACTTGTCCGCCGCCTGATTGTAGCAGTCCGCCCAGTCGCTGTCCTCTCCATTGCAGTTGATGGAATAGCCCTCGCTGCCGTCAGGCAGTTTGGCGTTGCGCACACCGCCGCAGGCGCAGAGCAGAAAAGCGAAGGTTCCCAACAAGATGACGTTCTTCCACATAATTTTTCTCCAGACACGTTTTGACGGGCAATCCCGTAATCCCGTCGCACCGGTTCAGTGTGGCCCGCGTCATTGCGGAAAACAAGGTTTTTCCGCATCCGTCAGCCCGCAAGCTTCAGGACGGCGGGCGCCAGGCCCGCCAAAGCCATCAACAGCAGCAACGCCAGCACCACGCGCCGAAAGCGGGCCTCGTCCACATGCCGAAACCAGCGCGCGCCCAGCCAGATGCCCAAAGCCACGCAGGGCAGCAGCACGGCGGCCAGCAGGAACACCTGCACCGTCATCAGGCCGTAGCCCCAGTACACCAGCGCGGCCAGCACATCGGTGAACAGAAAAAAGGCAATGAGCGAGGCGCGGCTGACCGCCGCGCTGGACGGTCCGGACAGGAAAAAAAGGATCACCGGCGGTCCGCCGTTGGCCGACGCGCCGTTGATCAGGCCGGTAAGCGCGCCCACGCCGCAGGTTCCCCAGCGGCCCGGCCGTTGCCGCAGCTTGAAGCCGAAAAAGAGCATGGCCGTCAGGACCAGCACCACGGCATTGATGCCTATGGTCATGGGCGCGGCGGGCAGAGAGGCCAGGCAGTACGCGCCCGGAGGCGTGCCCAGAACCACGCCCAGACCCAGATGGCGCAGGGCTTTCCAGTCCGCCTCTTTATAAACAAAGGGCAGATGCCCGGCGCTGGCCGCGATTTCCCAGAGCACGATGACCGGCGCGATGCGCGCCGGGGGCAGCAGCAACGTCAGCAGCACAATACAGATCATGGAAAAGCCGAAGCCCGTGGCCCCCCGGACCAGACCGGCGCAGAACACGGCCGCGGCGGCGCAAAACAGTTCCAGAGGGGAAAGAAGCATGCGGGCCTCCACAGGGAAAAAAGCCGCTCCGTCGTCGTGCCGACGCGAACTCGGACTGCTTGCAAACTCCGCTTCGCCGTGTTTGCGCGGCCAACGGCTCGTTTTCAAAAAATCCGCCGGGCGGAGCGGCACGAAATCCGCACGCCGACGGCGGGAATAAATCCCGACGATTCACGGAGTATCGGAGTTGCTGATCTTAGAGCAGATTGCCTTTGAAAAATCGCAGCTTTTCAAAGGTTCATTCTGCCGAAAAGCACGGTTTTCGGCTGAATCCAGGCCGCTTCGCGCCGCGCCGCACCGTGTGCGGCGTCAGAGCATTTTAAAGTTGCAATGCTCTCGTCGGCACCCGCCGCCCACGCCGTTGTCGATTCGGACTGCTTTTTTTCATAAGCCGTAGCCCGGTTCAGGGCAAGCCCGGCCCGCCGCCTCACCGTCCGGCGCGTGGCGAAGCGCTCCAAAAGCTCCCGCGCTTTACGAAAAGTAAAAAACAGCCTATAAATTTTGTACTTTTGCGGCCAACGCTTCCGAGGAAGCGGTCTCCCCCACGGCGTATTGAAAACAGCGGCGCGTCCGCGCCTCACAGCCATACCACAGGTGTTTCATGAAGCGATCCCGCGAGATACTCACCGGCCCTTTGTGCATCGCGCTGCTGGCAGCGGCTTTCTGCATCTGGAGCGCCTTCGGCAATGACGTCAATTTCTGCGTGACAGCCGGTTGCTCATTGTATCAGGATTTCACAGTGGGCGGCGTTTCGCTCTGGTGGCTGGGCACGGGAACCTTCGCGGTTCTGGCTCTGCTGGCCCTGCTGGGGGCCGCCGCACCGGGATGCCTTCTGGCCGGGCTGGCCCTGCTGGGCGATATCTGCCTGTTGCTGCTCATGGCCCTGACCGCGCCCTGCGTGAGCTGCCTGGTGGTGGCCGTGTTCTTCGCCCTGACCTACCTGGGCTTCCGACAGGCGGAACAGGGGCAGGCGCGCGGGCGCGGCATCCAGCCCCGCCGCTCGGCCCTGCTCCTGGTCTGGGTCCTGCTGTTCACGGTCAATGTGGGAGCTGTGGCCCGCTCCCAGACCGCGATCTGGCCCATCACGGAGGGCGACGACGAGGCCACGGTGCGCATGTTCTTCTCCCCCTCCTGCCCGAGCTGCCGCGAGGGCATTGACATCCTTTCGGGGCATGTGGACGTGGCTTTCTATCCCCTGGCCGAAAACGACAGCGACGTGTACAGGGTGGCCCAGATGCGCCGCCTGCTGGACACGGGCATGAATCTGGCCGAAGCCCTGGGCCAGTCCCAGAACGTGACCCCGCCGCGCGGACTCGCGGCTCTGAGCCCCGACCTGCTCTGGCTGCGTTTCAGAATGCTGCGCAACAAGGCCCATGTCTTTTCCGCCGGCGCGCAGACCGTGCCCTTCTTTGAATACCACGGGCTGCCCAGTATGCTGGTCAAGCAACAGGCCCGGCAAAACCGCCAGCCGGCGGGCTCCGCATCAAACCGGACGGACAGCCGGACGGATATCCCGGCGCCCCCCCCGCCCGCGCAGTCCCAGGAGACGCCGTCTTCCGCGCGGGACGACCAAACCGGCGGCCAGCCTGGAGCGCAGGACGGACAAGACGCCGCTCTGCCCCTGGATCCCCAGGTGGCGGGCCAGTGCGGCGGCGCTGCCCCCTGTCCGTAGCCGACGGCGATTTACTGATGGGAACGTCCTGATTGTGCATTTTAGCACAATCCATGCATACCCACTTGCTTCTGACGGATAAACTTTTGCCGCAGTCGACCAGAGCGCCTTCGTCCCGGCCTTCGGGCCTGAAACCGCGCGCTTTTTTCCAACGCCGGGAGCTGGGGACAGCGCGTAAAATGCCCGAAAGGGCTTGACGCGCTTGACCCTTCCCGCTTATATGAGAAAACTATACGCTTGGCCGTTTAGCTGGAATCCATGAACATACAAGAAATATTTCGCAGCCGGAAAAACGATGTGGTTCGCCTCTGGACGGAGGCGGTATACTCTACCTATCCCTTTGAAACCACAGGTTTTCTGCGCACCAAACGGGACCCTTTCGGCAATCCCGTGGCCCATATGACCAAAGAGGCGGCGGGCACGCTGTATGATGCCGTGGCCGGGGAAGAGGTGGAAATCGACACGGTCAAGGCCGCGCTGGAACGTTTCGTGAAGCTGCGCGCCGTGCAGACCTTCACGCCCAGCCAGGGTCTGGGCGTTTTTTATCTGATGAAGCCTCTGCTGCGGGAGCACATCCTGCCGACGCTGGCCGCCCAGGGCGAACTTGACGCCTATCTCACGGCCGAATCCCGGCTGGACAGCCTGGCGTTGTTGGCTTTTGACATCTACACCGCGGCCCGCGAAACGCTGGCGGAGTCGCGCATCAAGGAAATCCGCAACCAGCACGCTCAATTGGCGCGCTGGGCGCAGAGGTTGGAGGAAGGCCCGTCCGACGCGCGCTGACGCGCAACGGCGGGAGGCGGCCTGGAGCCGGAGCGCGGCGGCGGACCCTGCGTCCGCAGCCGGTTTTCGCTGTGGCGCGGGGCGCGACACAAGGGCGTCGGGGCGGCCATCCGGCCGGTCCCCGGCGAAAACACGCGGACGGCAAGGCCCACAGACGTGTGGAGCGCAAAGATCTTCCCGGAATCCGCTCGGATGGTCGGGATAACTTGTAGTCAAGCGAGGTAGGGAATGTTCTCATCATTACTGCTGGTGCTGCTCATAGGGGCCATCGCCTGGGCGGGAGCGAGCGCGGGGCTCGCCTCTCTGTTCGGCGTAGCGCTGCCTTATGTGGCGGCAGTCGTCTTCATCGTCGGCATGGTCTGGCGCATGGTCTACTGGGCGAAATCGCCCGTGCCCTTCTGCATCCCCACCACCGGCGGCCAGGAGCAATCGCTTGATTTCATCAAGCAGAACAAGATCGACTGTCCCAGCACCACTTGGGGCGTTGTCCAGCGCATGTTTCTGGAAGTCTTTTTCTTCCGTTCGCTTTTCCGCAACAGCCTGGCCGACGTGCGCGAAAACGACCCCGTCAGCAACGGGCCTCGCAGCGTCTATTATTCCTCCAAATGGCTGTGGTGTTTCGCCCTGCTCTTCCACTACTGCTTCCTGCTGATCTTCATCCGGCACTTCCGCTTCTTCATTGAGCCGGTGCCGTCCTGTATCACCTTTCTGGAATCCATCGACGGGATCATGCAGATAGGTTCGCCGCGCTTCTTCTGGACCGGCGGGCTGGCCCTGGCGGCCCTGCTCTTTCTGCTGGCCCGGCGCATTTTCAACCAGCGCCTGCGCTATCTCTCCCTGCTCAACGACTACTTCCCGCTCTGGCTGCTCATCGGCATCGTGGGCACCGGCATCTGCCTGCGCTATTTTGATAAAACCGAAATCGCCCAGGTCAAGATCTTCGTCATGGGCCTGACCCACTTCGCTCCCGTGTCCGGCGCGGGCATCAACGCCCTGTTCTTCGTGCACCTGACCCTGGTCAGCGTGCTGCTGATCTACTTCCCCTTCTCCAAACTCGCGCATATGCCGGGCGTGTTCTTCAGCCCCACGCGCAACCAGGCCAACAATTCCCGCCGGGTGCGCCATATCAATCCCTGGAATCCGCCCAAGCAGTACTTCACCTACCCCGAGTACGAGGATACCTACCGCGACGCCATGGCCGAAGCCGGCCTGCCGCTGGAGAAGCAACCCGAAAAGGCCGCCGAGTAAGGAGTCGTCATCATGGCAAAATTACCTACGCCGCAAATGCTCGTCGCCAGCCGCCCGGCCTTTCCGGACAAAAGCTGGCTCGACACCAAGCCTGAATTCACGCCGGGCAGCTTCTGCTACCCGGCCAAAAAAGAGACCATGGAACTCCTGCACATGCCCAATCCCCACGATTGGGATCCGGCCGCAGAGGACTGGAACCTGCCGGAGAACTGGGAAAAGATTCTCTGCGACGCCTTTGCCGACCGCCTGGAGAAGCATCGTTCGCTGAAACTCTTCATGGACATCTGCGTGCGCTGCGGCGCCTGCGCGGACAAGTGCCATTTCTTCCTGGGCACCAACGATCCCAAGAACATGCCCGTGCTGCGCGCCGAGCTGTTGCGCTCCCTCTACCGGCGCGACTACACCATGCTCGGCAAGATTCTGGGCAAGAAGGCGGGCGCGCGCGGCTGGGACATGAGCGTGGTCAAGGAGCTTTTCTACTACGCCTACCAGTGCACGGAATGCCGCCGCTGTTCGCTGTTCTGCCCCTACGGCATCGACACGGCCGAAATCACGGCCATCGTGCGCGAACTGCTGCATGAGGTGGGCCTGGGCATCCACTGGATCATGGACCCGGTCAAAAACTGCAGTTTCACCGGCAACCATCTGGGCATCCAGCCTCATTCCTTTGTGGAAATCGTGGAAATGCTGGCCGACGACTGCGAAACCATCACCGGCATCCGTCCCAAGACGCCCTTCAACGAAAAGGGCCACGAGATCCTCTTCATCACGCCCTCGGGCGACGTGTTCGCGGATCCCGGCATCTACACCTTCATGGGCTACCTGATGCTCTTCCATGAGCTGGACCTGGACTATACCTTCTCCACCTACGCCTCGGAGGGCGGCAACTTCGGTTCCTTCACCTCCTTCAACATGGCCAAGAAGCTCAACGCCAAGATGTACGCCGAAGCCGAGCGCCTGGGCGTCAAATGGATTCTGGGCGGCGAGTGCGGGCACATGTGGCGCGTGATCAACCAGTACATGGATACCTACAACGGACCGGCCCCGGCCAATATGGAAATTCCGGTCTCGCCCATCACCGGCACGGTGTTCTCCAACGCCGCCTCCACCAAGATGGTGCACATCGCGGAATTCACGGCCGACCTGATCCACCACAACAAGCTTAAGCTCGACCCGAGCCGTAACGACCATCTCGTCACCACCTTCCACGACTCCTGCAACCCGGCGCGCGCCATGGGTCTGCTGGACGAGCCGCGCTACGTGCTCAAGCACGTCTGCAACAACTTCGTGGAAATGCCCGAAAACACCATCCGCGAGCAGACCTTCTGCTGCGGCGCGGGTTCGGGCCTGAACACCGAGGAAATCATGGAACTGCGCATGCGCTCCGGCATGCCGCGCGGCAACGCCCTGCGCTATGTACAGCAGAAAGACGGCGTCAACCACATGGCCTGCGTCTGCGCCATCGACCGCGCCACCCTGCCCCCGCTGGCCGACTACTGGGCGCCGGGCGTGAGCGTGAGCGGCCTGCACGAGTTGGTGGGCAACGCTCTGGTCATGAAGGGCGAATGCAAGCGCACCATGGATATGCGTCAGGAAGACCTGCCCAATGTGGCGGAGGACGAGCCGGAGGAAAGCCCGGCTGATGCGCCTGAGGCGCAGGGGGAGGGCCGATAGATGTATAACGCCAAAGCTGTGATCACGGGCATCGTCATTTTTGTGGTGCTGTTCAGCTCCCCTTTCTGGGTGAGCTATCTGGGACAGGACTACACAAAAACCGACGTGGTGCTGCCCAAGGATGAAAAGAACTGCATTGAAGACGTGGAATTCATGCGCGCCCAGCATATGCGCCTGCTCAACGAGTGGCGCGACGAGGCCCTGCGCAAGGAAAACCGCGTTTATGTGTCCGCCAAAGACGGGAAAAAGTGGGTCATCAGCCTGCAGAACACCTGCCTGAAGTGTCACAACAACTACAAGGAATTCTGCGAAAAGTGCCACGTGGCCAACAGCGTCTATCCCTATTGCTGGACTTGCCACATTATTCCCACGGAGGGCAAGTAATGAACACGAGCAGAAGAAGCTTTCTGAAAGTGGCGGGGCTTTCTGCCTTTGCCCTGAGCAGCGGGATGGCGGGTCTGGCCGGCACGGCCGGAGCGGCGCGGGCCCAGATCGCGCCCGGCCGGTATGAGCGGGGCGAAAACGCCCTGACCGCCAAGCGCTGGGCCATGGTCATCGACACCCGCCAGTTCCGCGGCCCCGAGGACTACGAGGCGCTCATCGAAGCCTGCCACAAGGTCCACAACGTGCCGCACATTCCCGGCAACCAGAACATCAAGTGGTTCTGGCTGGACAAGTATGACCGCGTCTTCCCGGACGACATGAACGCCCATATCAACGACAAGACGCGCCAGGCCGACTATCCGCTGCTGTGCAACCATTGCACCAATCCGCCCTGCGTGCGCGTCTGCCCCACCCAGGCCACCTACAGGATGGAAGACGGCATCGTGGCCATGGACTACCACCGCTGCATCGGCTGCCGCTTCTGCATGGCCGGCTGTCCTTACGGCGCGCGCTCTTTCAACTTTGTGGACCCGCGTAAATACCTTTCGGATCCCGTGCCCAACCCGACCTTCCCCACCCGCATGATCGGCGTGGTGGAAAAATGCACCTTCTGCGCCGAACGTCTGGCCGTGGGCAAGATGCCCGCCTGCGTGGAAGCCTCGGGCGGCAAGATTCTCTTTGGAGATCTGGAAGACCCCAATTCAACGGTGCGTCAGGCCCTGGCCGCCAACTACAGTATCCGCCGCAAGCCCAATCTGGGCACGCAGCCCGGCGTCTACTACCTCATCTAGGGAGAACTGGCCATGCTTGAGAAATTGTTTACCGGTCCCAAGAGCTATTATGTGTGGCTGCTCTTTCTGCTCTGCGTCATCGCGGGCTGCGGCCTTGTCTACCTGGACCAGCTCCAGAGCGGTCTCGGCATCACGGGCATGAACCGGGACGTGTCCTGGGGGCTGTATATCTCGCAGTTCACCTATTTCGTCGGCGTGGCGGCCTCGGCCGTAATGCTGGTCCTGCCCGCCTACTTCCATCACTACAAAAAATTCAAGCGCATGATCATCTTCGGCGAATTCATGGCCGTGGCGGCCGTGGTCATGTGCGCCCTGTTCATCGTGGTGGACCTCGGGCAGCCCCAGCGCATGCTTAACGTCATGCTCCACCCCACGCCCAATTCGGTCATGTTCTATGACATGATCGTGCTCGTCGGCTATCTCTGCCTGAATATCATCATCGGCTGGGTCACCCTGGAAGCCGAACGCCTGGATGTGGATCCGCCCAAATGGGTCAAGCCCCTGATCTACCTTTCCGTGCTCTGGGCCTTCTCCATCCATACGGTCACGGCCTTCCTGTACGCGGGCATTCCGGGCCGCCATTACTGGCTGACCGCCATCATGGCCGCGCGCTTCCTGTCCTCGGCCTTCTGCTCCGGTCCCGCCATTCTGCTGCTCCTGCTCTTCCTGGTGCGGCGGCTCACGGGCTTCGACCCCGGCAGGGACGCCATCAAGACCCTGTCCACCATCATTGTCTACGCCATGTGCGTGAACGTCTTCTTCTATCTGCTGGAGATCTTCACGGCCTTCTACAGCCAGATTCCGGGCCACATGGAACCCATGCTCTTCCTGTTCTCCGGCCATGGCGGACATCTGGCCTGGGTGAGCTACTGGATGTGGGCCGCCGTGATCATGGCCTTCGCCTCTCTGGCCATCCTGATTCCGCCGCAGTGGCGCACCGGCCCCCTGCTGCCTCTGGCGCTGATCATGCTGGTGGCCGCCAGCTGGATCGACAAGGGCCTGGGCCTGCTTATCGGCGGTTTCACGCCCAACATGTTTGAAGCCTTTACGCCCTATATGCCCACGGCCAAGGAAATCGCCGTGGCCCTCGGCGTTTACGCCGTGGGGGCGCTGGTGCTCTCCCTTCTCTGGAAGATCGCCCTGGGCGTCAAGCGGGAAGCCCGCCATTTCGGCGACTAGAGCAGATTGACTTTGCTGGCGGCCGCTTTCGCGGCCGCCAGAGCACTTTTAAAGCGACATTGCTCTTAGCTTTAACATCCGCGTTAAAGCAACGCCCCGCGCTGTAGTATGGCGCGGGGCGTTGCCCGTTTTCAGCCGCCGCAACAGAGCGTCATGCTTGACTTTCAGGCCTCGTCCTGTACATAATCGGAATATTGCGCCAATCCCGCCCTTTTCGTATGCGGTGGCGGCGTATTGCCCACATTTCGCAAGGAGCCCACGATGCACCAAGCGCTCAAAGAAGCCATTACCATCTGCAAAACCCTGCTGCGCAACGGCTATGACGCGCATGTAATCAACGCGCCCTTGCAGGAACAATTGCTGCGTTCCGCCAGGCAGCCCGCCGTGGACATCGCCTGTGAACCGGATATGGATACCCTGGTCAAACTCTTCCCCAAAGCCCGCATGGAGTCTGAAAAACGCGCCATGGCCGAGATGGAGGAAAACGGCATCCTGTTCCGCTTCTATCCGCTGGAAGTGGAGGACGCGGGTCATCCCGAACTTTCGCTGCTGCGCATCACGCCCAGCATGGCCGCCATGATGGACCCCAAGGAACGCCAACAACTCCGCCTGACCGGCTTCGGCAGCCCCGCGCCCAGCGGCGACGCCTACGAGGGGTTCGCCGACTTCAAGGGCGGCAGCATCCGCTTCACCGGCCTGCCGGACGAAACCCTGCGCCACAACTATCTGCTGGCCGTGCGGGCTTTGCGCTTCGCGGCCAATTTCGACATCCCCATTGAACCCAACACATGGCTGGCCATTGTGCGCTCCTCGGTGCGCGTGCTGGACTATGTTCCGGCCACGGACATCATGGATGAATGGCGCAAGGTGGCCGCCGAATCCATGCATCGCTTTGTGCGCCTGCTGTATGACGCCCATATCCTGCAAGGCCTGATCCCGGAAGTGGCGGCGCTGTCCTGCGTCTGTCAGGAAAAGGACAAGGACGGCGTGGAAGTTAATGTCTTCGACCACACCCTGGAGTGCATGAAGCACTATCCGGAAGAAGGCTTCCACTACGACTGGCTGGGCACCATGGCCATGCTGTTCCATGACGTGGGCAAGCTCTTTACCGGCGAGTATTTCGACGGGCAGTGGACGTTCTACCAGCACCACCGGGTGGGAGCCAAGGTCACGCGCAAGATTCTGCGCCGCCTGCACTTCGCCCCTGAGGACATTGATCTGCTCTGCCATCTGGTGAACCATCACATGCGCTTCCATTTCATGATGACCGACAGAGGCATCCGCCGTTTCAAGGCGCTGGACGAATACCCGCGCCTCATCGCCATGGCCCGCGCCGACCTGCAGGCCCGTGAAGGCAGCTACACTTCATTCAATCACAATATGAAGTATCTGGACCGGGCCGAAACGCCGGAACAAATGCTGGAGCCCCTGCTCAACGGCAATGAGATCATGAGCGAAACCCGTCTGGCCCCCGGCCCGCTGGTGGGCGTGATCCGCGACGCGCTGCTGCAGGCCCAGATCGCCGGAGAAGTGACGGATCTGGAGTCCGCCGTGGCCTTTGTGCGGGAGTACGCGCGGAAGTCCGTGGGATAACGGATTTCCGGCGAACGAGTGTGACAAAAAAGACAGGGTCCTGTCGCGCGCATGCCGTTTACGCGCCCTGCGGGCATCGAATCTTTTTGCACCGCTTTCGCTCGGGCCGCCTCCAGTGTGGGCAGGGGACGGGTTATGGGGATCTCCCCCCTCCTCTGCCCTTGCATCCCCCGGGAACACTACGGCGAAACTTTCCATTGCTTAAGGATGGCGAGGTCTGCGCGGCTTATACTCCGCGAGCTTCCCTCGCCCGCTACAAGGTAGCAGGCGATCTTCTTTTGTGCCGCGCAAGGCCATCCACCGGCAGTCTATAAACATAGGGAATATCCGGCCGCCGGCAGTCGGCATGCGACGCTCAATTGTCAGCCGCGCGGTTTCTCATTGACGCGGCGCGCCGCCG